>NZ_JALIHH010000271.1:11432-33439 GCF_022869435.1 Aeromonas sp. LsrichE-8G | reverse complement strand
CCAAGGCATCTTGCGGAATACTGCTTCCGGTTTAATCATCGTTTTGACCTCAAGAGCATGTTGGTTGAATTGGGGCATGCAGTCGTGGCAAGCCCTCCGATGCCATATCGGCTCTTGAAGCTGGCTGAGGGTCATGGGTAATCAGGAACGATTTTTTATGAATTTCATTCCCCTGAGAGTGATTCAAAAAAAGTCAATGGAAGTTGTCATGGGGACTCCAACTCAGACCAACTAAGGAAGGTGCGAATAAGTCATATGGCACGAGAGCATTTAATGGTAATCCATTGATATTAAATGACTAAAATTTTCATTTTTTGTTCGTGGGATACTTGTTCGCACTTTCCCTAACTGGCAATCTACATCGCATGGGCGGACCTATTAGGTAGAGCCGCTGGTTGTTTATTGATCACCGCAATTCCTGCTTTATTAGTGAATGTTAAATATATTGGTAAGGACTTAATAAAAACGGCGCCTTTCGGCGCCGTTTTTAATATCACCTACCCAACCAAGATCACTGCAGCAGGGAGATATCCGCGACTTGCAGGAACAGGTTGCGCAGGTTGTTCAGCAGCGCCAGACGGTTGGCCTTGAGGGCCTCGTCGTCGGCCATCACCATCACTTCGTTGAAGAAGGTATCGACCGGCTCGCGCAGGGCGGCCAGACGGGTGAGGGCAGCCTGATAGTCACCGGCGGCGAACAGCGGGGCCAGTTCGGCTTGCAGTTCGGCAACCTGGGTGGCCAGCGCCTTCTCGGCGGCATCGACCAGCAGTTCCGGTTTGACGGCAGTCGGCAATTCGCCTTCGACCTTGGCCAGAATGTTGCTCACGCGCTTGTTGGCGGCAGCCAGTGCCAGTGCGGCATCCAGCGTGCGGAAGTGGCTGACGGCCTTGACGCGGCGATCGAAGTCGAGCGGACGGGTCGGGCGGCGGGCCAGTACGGCCAGCACCACGTCGGCACCGATGCCTTCGTCCTGATAGGCGGCGCGGAAGCGGCCCAGCATAAAGTCGACCACGTCGGTAACGACGGTTTTGTTGGTCAGCTTGTCGCCGTAGACGCGTACCGCTTCTTCAACCAGTTCAACCAGATCCAGATCCAGCTGCTTCTCGGTCATGATGCGCAGGGCACCGATGGCGGCGCGACGCAGGGCGAACGGGTCCTTGTCACCCTTCGGCAGCATGCCGATGCCGAAGATACCGGCCAGGGTGTCGAACTTGTCGGCCAGCGCGACGGCGCAGGCAACCAGACCGGACGGCAGGGCATCACCGGCAAAGCGCGGCATGTACTGCTCATTAAGGGCCACGGCAACGGCTTCGTCTTCGCCATCGTGACGGGCGTAGTGCATCCCCATGACACCCTGGGTATCGGTGAACTCGCCGACCATGTTGGTCATCAGGTCACACTTGGAGAGCAGACCGGCACGCTTGGCCTGAGCCACGTCGGCACCGATACGCTCGGCGATAAAGCCGGCGACGGTCTCGATACGCTCGACCTTGGCCTTGACGGTGCCCAGCTGTTGCTGGAACAGCACGGTTTCAAGGCGCGGTAGGCGGGAGGCCAGAGTTTGCTTGAGGTCGGTCTTGAAGAAGAACTCGGCGTCAGAGAGACGGGGGCGAACCACCTTCTCGTTGCCGCTGATGATCTGGCTCGGGTCTTTGGACTCGATGTTGGTGACGAAGATGAACTTCGGCAGCAGCTTGCCGTTCTTGTCGTAGACCGGGAAGTACTTCTGGTCACCTTTCATGGTGTGAACCAGCGCTTCAGCCGGAACGGCCAGGAACTTCTCTTCGAAGTTGGCGGTCAGCACCACCGGCCACTCGACCAGTGCGGTCACTTCTTCCAGCAGGGCGTCGTCCAGATCGGCCACGCCACCGAAGGCGGCTGCGGCCGCTTCGACGTCAGCCTTGATCTTGGCCTTGCGCGCCATGAAGTCGGCAATCACCATGCCGCGCTCCTGCAGGATCTGCGGGTACTGGCTGGCGTTGTCGATGGTGAATTCGCTCTCGCCCATAAAGCGGTGGCCGCGGATGGTGCGGGCAGAGTCGATACCCAGAATGTGAGCGGGGACCAGATCCCCATCCAGCAGCAGGGTCACGGTGAAGACCGGACGCACGAACTGGATGGTCTTGTCGCCCCAGCGCATCATCTTCGGGATCGGCAGCTTGGCCAGCGCCTGGCTAACCAGCTCGCCCAGCAATTCTTTGGCCGGACGACCTTCAACCTTGGCGGTGTGAACCAGCCACTCGCCCTTGTCGGTGACCAGACGCTCGGCCTGCTCAACGGTGATGCCGTTGCCACGGGCCCAGCCTTCGGCAGCCTTGGTCGGCTTGCCTTCGGCATCGAACGCCTGAGCCACGGCCGGGCCGCGCTTCTCGACGCTCTTGCTCGGCTGTTCGCCAGCCAGCTCGCTCACCTTCAGCGCCAGACGGCGCGGTGAGGCAAACCACTCGACGTCGCCAAAGGCCAGATCGGCCTTGGTCAGTTCGGCTTTGAAGTTGTCGGCAAAGGCTTCGGCCAGGGAGCGCAGGGCTTTGGGCGGCAGCTCAGCAGTACCGATCTCTACCAGAAATGTATGTTGTGCCATGTCCGTTCCTTAACCTTGCTTGTTCTCTGTGCGCTGACACATGGGGAAACCCAGCGCTTCGCGGGAGGCGTAGTATGCCTCTGCCACGGCCTTGGTCAGGGTGCGAATGCGCAGGATGTAGCGCTGACGCTCGGTGACCGAGATGGCCTTGCGGGCATCCAGCAGGTTGAAGGAGTGAGCGGCTTTGAGGATGCGCTCGTAGGCAGGCAGCGGCAGCGGTTTTTCCAGTGCCAGCAGATTCTGGGCTTCCTTCTCGTACTGCTCGAAGCAGTGGAACAGGAACTCCACGTCGGCGTGTTCGAAGTTGTAGGTGGATTGCTCCACTTCGTTCTGGTGGAAGACGTCGCCATAGGTGGTCTTGCCCAGCGGGCCGTCAGACCAGACCAGGTCGTAGACGCTGTCCACGCCCTGAATGTACATGGCCAGACGCTCGAGACCGTAGGTGATCTCGCCGGTGACCGGCTTGCACTCGAGGCCGCCAACCTGCTGGAAGTAGGTGAACTGGGTCACTTCCATGCCGTTCAGCCACACTTCCCAACCCAGACCCCAGGCACCCAGCGTCGGGTTTTCCCAGTTGTCTTCCACGAAGCGGATGTCGTGGATTTCAGGATCCATGCCCAGTTCTTTCAGGGAGCCCAGATAGAGTTCCTGAATGTTGTCGGGGGAGGGCTTGATGATCACCTGGAACTGGTAGTAGTGCTGCAGGCGGTTCGGGTTCTCACCGTAGCGGCCGTCAGTCGGACGGCGGGACGGTTGTACGTAGGCGCAGGCGATGGGCTCCGGGCCCAGGGCGCGCAGGCAGGTCATGGGGTGGGAGGTACCGGCACCCACTTCCATATCCAGCGGCTGAATGATGGTACAGCCCTGGCGGGACCAATAGTCCTGCAACTGCAGGATCAGGCCCTGAAAGGTTTTGACATCGAATTTTTGCATAGTGTTTTTCGCGCGAAATGAAATCAGAGCAAGATTTGCTGAATGTGAACCGAGGGAGTATACCGTCTGGCATGGTCGGATAATAGGCGAAATTACAGGGGATTAGTGGGGCTATGTTGCCGCTTGCCCTATGATGTCGCCGACGCAAGCGGCCTGCCGATGGCCGATGAAAAACAGGGGAGAGGAAATGGAACTGCGCTGCGCCTGGGTGACCAGAGACCCGGAATACATCGAATACCATGACATGCAGTGGGGCAGGCCGGTGTATGACGCCCGCGAGTTGTTTGCCAAGCTCTGCCTCGATGGTCAACAGGCGGGGCTGTCGTGGATCACCATCCTCAAGCGCACCGAGAGCTACCATCGCGCCTATGCGGATTTTGATCCGGTGCGCATCGTGCAGTTCGACGACCAGGATGTGGAACGGCTGATGCAGGATACCGGCATCATTCGCAACCGGCTCAAGGTGCAGTCGATCATCAAAAACGCCCGCGCCTATCTGGCGCTGGAGGCGGAAGGCATCGACTTCGTCGATTATCTGTGGGGCTTCGTGGGCGGCGCCCCCATCGTCAACCAGCGTCAGGGCAACGGCGACATTCCGGCGACCTCGCCGGAGTCGGATGCCATGTCCAAGGCCCTCAAGAAGCGCGGCTTCACCTTCGTCGGCAGCACCATCTGCTATGCCTTCATGCAGGCGGTGGGCATGGTGAACGATCATCTGGTGACCTGCCCCTGCCACGCCGAGTGCCAGCAAGCAGCGGCGACGTGAAGGGGAAATGCACGAAGAAGGGAGGCTCAAGCCTCCCTTCTTTTTTTGCTCTGAATCAGCAGGGCTCAAGGGTGCGGTCGAGCGCCTCGCACACCTCGTCGCTGCTCATCAGCCGCACGAAGGGGCCGGCCAGGGTGCAATGCTGTTCAGATAAGCACTTTTTTGACTGATTATTCATAAATTGGATTTGAGTTGAGGGGGCAAGGCTGTGTCCAGTCGATCTTCCTCCAGCCTTTATCCAGCGGGGCTTGCAATAGAAAGAGGGAGGCATCATGCCTCCCTCGCTTTTTTGTCCTGATACTACGTGGACTGGAACTCAAATTCTCTTAAGTGAACAGCATTGCGGCCAGGGTGGCGTTGTGATGGGCGATGATCTGGGGGGCGGTCAGTTGCGGCGTGTCCATGCAGGTGTGGGCATCGCTCACCAGCACTACGGTGTAGCCGAGATCTGCCGCCGACCGGCACGTGGTGTCGATGCAGTACTGGGTCTTCATGCCGGTGACGATCAGGGTCTGCACGCCGTCCTCTTTCAGCCAGCCATCGAGACCGGTGCCATGGAAGGCGCTGGGGCGCTGCTTGTCGAACACCCGATCGGCCTCGCCGACGACCAGCTCAGGCGCAAGCTGCCAGAACGGACTGCCGGCGGCGATGGGGCTGCCGGCCGGGCCCGTGTGGCGCACCGCCAGCACAGGGAGAGCGGCACTGCGGGCCGCCTGGCCCAAGCGATTGATGTTGGCCAGGGTCTCGGCCCCGGCATGGGGGGCTTCCGGGCTGTGAAGGAGGCCCACCTGGATGTCGATGATGAGCAGCGCGGGGCGGGAAAGGGACGACATGGTCATGGCTCCGTGAGAAATGTCACCCACTCTGGGGCCATGGGCTCTAATGAGACAACCCCGCATCTGGGGGGCAACCACTCCAGACTCCGGGAGCATGTTCCGTTGCGCCGGGCCAGGGGCCTTTTCGCCCCCTTGGTACAGCCGGGATACAGTCACACGGGTTCACCATCGGGAGCGCCATCACGAGGGAGTCCCGTGTCACTGAGCGCCGTTCGCCCTCTCTTCCCCGGCCTGATCGGCTGCACTCTGGGGATGACGTTGCTCGTCAGGGCAAACATGAGGGGAAGCCGGCCCTGTGCAAGAAGGTCCGAGGCTGCACAAACGACGCCCCCGAGGGCCGAGTCTGCGCTACCGGGATCTTGCCCCTCCCCTATCATTGAAAGACGCCGGACCGGTTCAGGTTGTCTGGCGAAGGAGCCATCATGAAGAAGTCCGTATTGGCGCTGCTTGCCGCCACCGCCTTGCTGGCCGCCCTGCCTGCACAGGCCACCAAGCAGGCCCAGGAACGCCGTGACGCCCGCGATGTGCGTCAGGATACCCGTCAGGAGTCCCGTGACGCGAAACAGGCGTGTCGTGAGGGGCTGGTGGGCAATGCCGACTGCCGCCAGGAGCATCGTGACAACAAGCAGGAGGGGCGAGACAAGGCCCGGGATATCAAATATTGATGCGGGCCCGTCCGAAGAGGGCCTGCACCGGGTAAGTCGCAAGGGGCAGGGGGGCGTGTTGCCCCCCTGCCCGTCTTCGCAATGGGCGCGTCACACTCTGGCGCCTCTCTGGGTTAGAATGCGCGGCCATCGGCTAGAGTCGTTCTTTTTCAGAGGTTTTTTCATGCATTTCAAGAAACTGGTTCCTGCACTTGCCCTGACCGTCGCCATCACTGGCTGTACCACCAACCCCTATACCGGTGAATCCCAGACCTCCAAGGGCGCCTGGGGCGCGTTGGCGGGTGCGGCGACCGGCGCAGCCGTGGGGGCGCTCTCCTCCAGCAAGGGCGACCGCAAAAAGGGCATCCTGACTGGCGTCGCCGCCGGTGCCGCGCTGGGTGGTGGTATCGGTTACTACATGGATGTGCAGGAGGCCAAGCTGCGTGAGAAGCTGCAAGGCACCGGCGTCAGCGTGACCCGCAACGGTGATCAGCTGATCCTCAACATGCCGAACAACGTCACCTTCGACAGCTCCAGCGCCCAGCTGAAAGCCGCCGGTGCCAACACCCTGTCCGGCGTGGCCCTGGTGGTTGCCGAGTTCGACAAGACCCGTCTGAACGTGGTCGGTCACACCGACAGCACCGGCTCCCGCGAGCTGAACATGAAGCTCTCCCGGGATCGCGCCGATGCCGTCGCCGCCCAGCTGATCGGCCAGGGCGTGTCCGGCAGCCGCATTGCCATCAGCGGTGTGGGTCCGGATCAGCCGGTGGCCAGCAACAGCACCGCCGAAGGCAAGGCCCAGAACCGTCGGGTAACCATCACCCTGACCCCGACCGCCTAAGCGGCCTGCGTTGCAGTCATGAAAAAGGCCCCGCCAGTGATGGCGGGGCCTTTTGCTATCCGCCGTTGTGGGCAGTGGCGCCTTGTTCTTTGCTCCCTTCTCCCCTTGCGGGAGAAGGGTCGGGGATGAGGGGATAACCGCCTCTTAGACAGCCGCAGTCAGCTGCACTTCTACCCTGTCGCCTTCGTGGGCGAGACGGGCCTGCACGCAGGCGAGAACGGGGGCTGTGTCGGCATCAGGGGAGCCAGGCATCCCGTTTTGATTAGACAGCGGCAGTGAGCTGTACTTCCACCCTGTAGCCTTCGTGGGCGAGGCGGGCCTGCACGCAGGTGCGCACGGGGGCGGTGTCTGCATCAGGGGAGCCAGGCATCCCGCTTTGTTTAGACAGCCGCAGTCAGCTGCACTTCCACCTTGTAGCCTTCGTGGGCGAGACGGGCCTGCGCGAACGGGGGCTGTGTCTGCATCAGGGGAGCCAGGCATCCCGCTTTGTTTAGACAGCTGCTGTGAGCTGCACTTCTACCCTGTAGCCTTCGTGGGCCAGACGGGCCTGTACACAGGCGCGAACGGGGGCTGTGCCGGCCGGGATCCAGGCATCCCACTGCGCGTTGAAGGCGGCGATGTCTTCAATGTCCTTGAGATAGATGTTGGCCATCAGGATCCTGTCGACGCCGGAACCGTTGGCTTCCAGCAGGCGCTGCAGGCTTTCCAGCACTTCACGGGTCTGCTGGTGGATGTCGGCTGTCTCGGTGGCGGGCACTTCCACCACGTAGAGGGTGCCGTTGTGGATGACCACATCAGACCAGCGCTGGGTGGTCCCGATACGGGTAATGGTTGTCATGTTTGCTCCGGTACGGGGTTATTGACCCTTGCGGATCAGGTAGCGGTAAGGGGCCTGCTCAGTCTCGCTGGCGACCAAGGTGTGGTCCATGAAGCGGCAGAAGCTGGGGATGTCGCGGGTGGTGGAGGGGTCGTCGGCGCTGACCAGCAGGGTCTCCCCGTCAGCCATCAGCCGCACTTTCTTGCGAACCATCATTACGGGTTCGGGGCAACGAAGCCCGATTGCGTCCAGCTCGTGGGTCGCATTGCAGAATACAGTACTCATGAATAATCAACCTTCAGCCGCACCTTCTTGCGCGCCATCGTCACGGGCTCGGGGCAATGAAGCCCGATTGAGTCCAATTCGTGTGTTGCGTCGCAGAATAAAGCACTCATCAATAATCAACCTTCAACCAATTCGGCCAGCAATGATACTCACGGCGAAAAAATAATCAAACCACGGGGCGGTTATGCAGCATATGCTACCAAAATGTGAACCGGCTCTACCCAGGCTTCGCTCGATGAGTAATATAAAAATTGAACCATATTCAACAAGGAGGTGTGAATATGCAGGTCTCCTACGGCAGATTGCAAGCCTACGCAGGCATGGGGTTCTTGTCGTTCGCCATGATAGTGCTGGGCAGCCCGATCGGTAATACCGTTACCTGGTTCGGCTCCATGGTGATGATAGGGCTGGGGCTCTGGATCGAGCTCAGCGACTACTACGACGAGGATGAGGACGAGAACGATCCCTCCTGAGAGCCTGGCTCTCGGCACTCAAAGGCGGACGATGTCCGCCTTTGTCATTTCTGCTCCGCGCCGGAACGGGTCGAGCGCATGGCGCGCTCCAGCTGCTGCGCCGTCTGCTCGGGGTTGGCCCTGGCGTCGTTGAAGAAGCTGCTCAGCACATCCATGATCCCCTGGCGCATGTTGGTGGGCACCGCCATCCCCTCCGCCATGCTGGGCAGCAGGTTGTCCTGTTGCTCGGCGTGGAGGAAGTCCCGATAGGAGCGGATGGCGCAGCGATCGAACTTGCTCATGTCCGGCTTGATGAGCGCCGGGATGGAGCCCTTCACCCGGTTGAACGCTTCCTGGAAGCGCGGTGTCATCAACAGCCTGGCCAGCTCGCCCTGGGCCTGCAACTGGGCGGGATCCCGCTGCTTAAACATGGCGATGGAGTCGAGGTTGTAGCTGAACAGCCCCTGGCTGCCCGGGCTTGGCAAGCACTCGATATCCTCGCCGGGGCGGTAGTTGCCTGCACTCAGCTCTCCCTTCACCCAGTCCCCCATCACCTGCATGGCGGCGCCGCCGCTCTCCAGCAGGTTGGTGGCCTGGTGCCATTTCAGGCCGGCGTATTTCTCGGGCACATAAGCGCGCAACTGCTGGAAGCGGGTCAGCACCCGCATCATGTCGGGGCCGGTCAGGGTGGCGCTGTCCTGTTCGAGGAAGGCCTTGCGATAGAAGGTCTTGCCCCCTTCGCCGAGGGCCACCGTTTCGAACAGCACCGCGATCTGCCAGGGTTCGTTACCGATGGCGAGGGGGGTGATGCCCTTCTCCTTGAGCTTGTCCGCCACCGCCACGAATTGGGCCCAGTCGGTGGGGGGCTTGAGCCCCTGTTGCTCGAATACCTTGCGGTTGAGCCACAGCCAGTTGACCCGGTGGATGCCGGTGGGGACCGCCATCAGGGTGCCGTTCTGGCTGAGGGTATCGCGCACCATGGGGGGCAGCTGAGGGTACCAGCCGAGGTGCTCGGCCATGGGGGTGAGATCGCGCAGAAAGCCCAGGCTGCCCCACTCGTGCAGCTCGAACCCCTTGAGGTGGGCTGCCTCCGGCGGGTTTGCCGCCAGGGCCCGGCTCTTGAGCACCGTCATGGCGCTCTTGCCGCCCCCCCCCTGTACCGCGAAGTCGTTCCACTGGTTGCCCTGTTCGGCCCACTCGGACTTGAGCACTTCCACGGCCCTGGCCTCGCCGCCGGAGGTCCACCAGTGCAATACCTCCACCTGGGAGGCACAAACGGGCAGGGAGAGCAGGGCGATGACAGAAAAAGACAACCACTTCATACATTACTGCCTTGGTAGGGAGAGGGTGGCCTGCAGGCCGCCCTGGGGGCGATTTTCCAGCACCAGGTCGCCGCCGTGGGCGTGGGCTATGTTGCGGGCGATGCCAAGGCCCAGCCCGGTGCCGGCGGCATCGGTGCTGAGGCGGTAGTAGGGCTCGAAGATGCGCTCGAACTGATCGTCCGGCAGACCGGGCCCCTCGTCCATGATGAAGAGGATCAGCATCTCCTCGTCATCCATGATGATGATGCGCACCTTCTGGCCGTACTTGATGCCGTTGTCCACCAGGTTGCCGATGCAGCGCTTGAGGGCCAGCAGCTTGCCGCGATAGGGCCACTTGCAGTGGCCCTCGATGGTGAGCAGATCCTCGTGCAGGTTCATGGCTTCCGCCATCTGCTCCAGCAGGGCGTTGACGTCGATCTGCTCAAGGTTCTCGTGAATGTCCGTCTCTTTGACCGTCTGCAGCGCCCCTTTGACCATCAGCTCCAGCTCGTCCAGGTCCTTGTTGAACTTGGCGATCTGCACCTCGTCGTCCAGCAGTTCGACCCGCAGTCGCAGCCGGGTGATGGGGGTCTTGAGGTCGTGGGAGATGGAGCTGAACAGCCGCTCCCTGTCGTCGATGAAGCGGCGAATGCGCTGCTGCATGATGTTGAAGGCGCGGGTCGCCGCCACGATTTCGGAGGCACCCTCCTCCTTGAGGGACGGCTGGTCGATGTCCTTGCCGAGGTTGACCGCTGCCTTGGCGAGGCGACGCAGGGGGCGGGTCTGCCAGCGCACCAGCATGAAGGTGAAGAAGCAGAGGAAGACCGTCATCAGGGCGATGAAACGCACCTGGTTGCTCGGCATCACGGTGTCATCCAGCGTCATGTAGGGGGCGGGCAGCAGGGCCGCCAGATAGAGCCACTCCCCCGGTTCTATCTCGATCTGGGTCACCAGCACCGGCGGATTGATGGGCTCCAGGGACAGGGTGTAGCGGGCCCAGGAGGAGGGGAGATCCGCCAGCAGGGTGTCGTTGTTGAAGACGTGCAGCTCCTCGGGGCGGGAGAAGTCCACCTTGATCGCCATGGCGTCGGAGAGTTTGCGGCTGAGCACCTCCTGCACCTCTTTGAGCACCAGCGTCTTGCGCTCGCTGTCGGGGATGGCGCTGATGTGGATCTCTTCCTCGTTCAGGGAAACGAAGAAGCGGCTGCCCCCCATGTTGCGTAGCTGATCCAGGGCGATGTGGCGGTATTGCAGGGGCAGGGACTTGAAGAAGTTGACGGTGGAAGCCGCCGACAGCGCCAGGTTGCGGGTGGTGCTGAGCATGCCCTCCAGCTCCCGCTTCTGGATCTGTTGCATCCAGATGCCAGTGAGGATGGTCTGGGAGAGCAGGATGGCGAGCAGCAACAGCAGCAGCATCCGCGACAGCAGGGAGCGGGGCACCAGGGCCCGCCAGAACTTCTGCCCCGTCATGGCAGCGTGTGTCTCTTGTCGATCAGCATGGGGTGCTTACCTCTGTGCCTTGCCGTTGCCCCGTGATGGGTCTCTCTTCTGCCCGTTCAAGGTCTCGCCGTAGCGTCTGTCTGTTACGGGATCTCGTGGACTTCGGCGATCAGCATGTAGCCGCTGCCGCGAATGGTCTTGATGATGCGCGGGCTCTTGCCGTTGTCACCCAGCTTCTGGCGCAGGCGGCTGATCTGCACATCGATGCCGCGCTCCATGGGCAGGCTCTCGCGACCGCGGGTGGCGTCCGAGATGGTATCCCGGTCCAGCACCACGCCGGGCTGCTGCAGGAACATGCCGAGCAGCAGGGCATCGCTGCCGGAGAGATCCAGCAGGCTGCCATCTTCGTGGGTCAGCTGGTGGCTCAGGGTGTCCAGGGTCCACTCGGCGAAGCGCAGCCGACGGCTCGGTTCCTTCTCTTTCTCCGGCTGGCGGAATTCGGCGCGGCGCAGCAGCGCCTTGATGCGGGCCTGCAGTTCGCGCGGGCTGAACGGCTTGGCGATGTAGTCGTCGGCGCCAAGTTCCAGACCGATCACCCGGTCAGCCTCGTCGGAGGCGGCGGTCAGCATGATGATGGGTACCTGGGAGTCGCGGCGGATCTGCTGGCAGAGGGTAAAGCCGTCGTCGCCGGGCATCATGATGTCCAGAATGATGAGGTCCGGGCTGTGCTGGGCCAGTTGTTGGCGCATCTCGTTCCCTTCGGCCGCGGTCAGTACCTCAAAACCGGCCCGGGTCAGGTACTCGTTGAGCAGCTCGCGGATCTCCCGATCGTCGTCGACGATAAGCAGTTGTTTGCTCGTTGACATATGTATGTGCATCCACCCATTTTTTTGTGCAGATTGAACCTGTCGGGGGAGCAAAAAGCAAGCAAGCCCCTCCTCTAATGTGAAGTTATGGGCAATATAGCCTCAGGATTGGCCCCGATCGCGGGAAAAGAATAAAAAAGGCCGACCCAAACGGGCCGGCCAACACGCAGATTCCGACGGCAGGAGCGCACCCCGTGTGGCGCGTTCCACAGACTCGACAGCAGGGTCGGCAGGCCGACCCGGTATTCGTGATGGGGCCGCTGTGCCGGGAAGCAGGGCCGCCTTCTGTCTGTTGTTGCCGCCCCGAGGTGGCGTCCCTGACCGGTGAGCAGTCAGGGGCGATTCACTTACACCCGTTCGAACACGGTGGCGATGCCCTGACCCAGGCCGATGCACATGGTGGCGACTCCCAGGGTGGCGTCCTTCTCTTCCATCAGGTTGATCAGGGTGGTGGAGATGCGGGCACCGGAGCAGCCGAGCGGGTGACCCAGGGCGATGGCGCCACCGTTGAGGTTCACCTTCTCGTCCACCAGATCCTGCAGACCCAGATCCTTCACGCAGGGGAGGGACTGGGCGGCAAACGCCTCGTTCAGTTCGAACAGATCGATGTCGCCGACGGTCAGACCGGCCCGCTTGAGCGCTTTCTGGGTGGCCGGCACCGGGCCGTAACCCATGATGGCGGCGTCACAGCCGGCGATGGCCATGGCACGTACCCTGGCGCGCGGGGTGAGGCCGAGGGCCTTGGCACGGTCCGCACTCATCACCAGCATGGCGGCGGCGCCATCGGACAGGGCCGAGGAGGTGCCGGCGGTGACGGTACCGTTGACCGGGTCAAACACCGGGCGCAGCTGGCTCAGCGTCTCGACCGTGGTCTCCGGGCGGATCACTTCGTCGTAGTCGTAGAAGAAGCGGGCGCCGCTGGCGTCATGGCCTTCCAGCCCGACGATCTCCTTGGCAAAACGGCCTTCCACGGTGGCGGCGTGAGCGCGGCGGTGGGAGCGGGCGGCAAACTCGTCCTGCTGCGATCGGCTGATGCCGTGCAGCTTGCCGAGCATCTCGGCGGTCAGCCCCATCATGCCGGAGGCTTTCGCCACCGACTTGGCCATGCCGGGGTGGAAGTCGACGCCGTGGCTCATGGGCACGTGGCCCATGTGTTCGACGCCGCCGATGATGAAGATATCCCCATCACCTACCTGAATGGCGCGGGAGGCATCATGCAGCGCCTGCATGCTGGAGCCGCACAGGCGGTTGACGGTGACCGCCCCCACCTGCTTGGGAATGCCGGCCAGCAGGGCGGCGTTGCGGGCGATGTTGAAGCCCTGCTCCAGGGTCTGCTGCACGCAGCCCCAGTAGATATCCTCGATCTCGTTCGGGTCGAGGTTGGGGTTGCGCAGCAGGATGGATTTCATCAGGTGCGCGGACAAGTCTTCTGCACGCACGTTGCGGAAGGCGCCGCCCTTGGACCGGCCCATCGGGGTCCGGATACAGTCGACAATGACTACGTCTTTCATGAATGGATCTCCTTTCCGCAATCAGTAGAAGGTGTTGCCCTGGGCGGCCATCTCACGCAAGCGGTCGCTGACGCGGTAGAGCGGACCCAAGTCGGCATACTGGTCGGCCATGGCCACGTAGCGATCCAGACCGATAGTGTCCAGATAGCGGAACACGCCGCCGCGGAAGGGAGGGAAGCCCAGGCCGTAGACCAGCGCGATGTCGGCTTCGGCTGGTGTGGCGACAATGCCCTCTTCCAGGCAGAGCACCACCTCGTTGATCATCGGGATCATCATGCGGGCGATGATGGCCTCCTTGTCGAAATCCTGCTTCGGCTTGGCGATGGGTGCCAGCAGCTCGTAGCTGGCTGCGTCGGCCACCTTCTTCGGCTTGCCCTTCTTGTCCTGCTCGTAGGCGTAGAAGCCCTTGCCGTTCTTCTGACCGAAGCGGTTCACTTCGTACATCACGTCGATGGCGGTGCGACCTTCCTTGCTCATGCGTGCCGGGAAGCCCTGCGCCATCACGTCACCGGCATGGTGACCGGTGTCGATACCGACTACATCCAACAGATAGGCGGGGCCCATGGGCCAGCCGAACTCTTTCTCCATTACCTTGTCGACGGCGGCGAAGTCGGCGCCATCGGCAACCAGCTTGTTGAAGCCGAAGAAGTAGGGGAACAGCACCCGGTTGACGAAGAAGCCCGGGCAGTCGTTGACCACCACGGGGGACTTGCCCATGGCGGCGGCGTAGGCCACCACGCGGTTGATGGTTTCATCGGAGGTCTGCTCGCCGCGGATGATCTCCACCAGTGGCATGCGGTGCACCGGGTTGAAGAAGTGCATGCCGCAGAAGTTCTGCGGGCGCTTCAGCCCCTTGGCCAGCAGGGATATTGGGATGGTGGAGGTGTTGCTGGCGAGCACGGCGTCTTCGCCGATGATCCCTTCCACTTCACCCAGCACGGCGGCCTTCACTTTCGGGTTTTCAACCACGGCTTCGACTACGACGTCCACGCCTTTGACGTTGTCATAGCTGAGGGTCGGGGTAATGGCAGAGAGTACCTGGCCCATCTTGATGCCGTCGATGCGGCCTTTTTCGAGCTGACCGTTGAGCAGCTTGGTGGCTTCACCCATGCCAAGTGCCAGCGCCTTCTCGTTGATATCCTTCATCACCGCCGGAATGCCCTTGCTGGCAGACTGGTAGGCGATGCCGCCGCCCATGATGCCGGCACCCAGTACGGCGGCGTGGCCAGTGGCCTTGCTCGCCTGTTTGGCAGCTTTCTTGGCCAGCGCCTTGATGTGCTGATCGTTGAGGAAGATACCGACCAGTGCCTTGGCGACATCGGTCTTGGCCAGCTTGATAAAGCCTTGCGCCTCGGCCACCAGAGCCTCGTCACGGCCCATACCTGCGGCGGCCTCGACGGTTTTCACCGCCGTCATCGGTGCCGGATAGTGTTTGCCCGCCACTGCGGCAACCATGCCGGCGGCGGTGGTGAAGCTCATCATGGCTTCCAGTTTGGAGAGGCGCAGCGGGGCTTTCTTGGCGGCGCGGCGGCCCTGCCAGTCCAGCTTGCCTTTGATCGCGTCCTTGATCATCTGCAGCGCAGCGCTCTGCAGCGCGTCGGGGGCGACCACGGCATCGATGGCACCCACCTTGAGGGCGTCATCGGCACGGTAATCCTTGCCGGTGGTGATCCACTCGAGCGCGTTGTCGGCGCCGATCACCCGCGGCAGACGGACTGTGCCGCCAAAGCCCGGCATGATGCCGAGTTTGGTCTCGGGCAGGCCGATTTTGGCGCTGGTGTCAGCCAGCCGGAAGTCGGTGGAGAGAATGGTCTCGCAGCCGCCGCCCAGGGCGTGACCCTTGATGGCGGAGAGGGTGGGCACCGGCAGATCTTCGATGGCGCTGAAGATGTCGTTGGCCTTCTTCAGCCAGCCGAGCAGGTCTTCTTGCGGCAGATCGAACAGTTCCAGGAATTCGGTGATGTCGGCGCCGACGATGAAAGCGTCTTTGCCGGAGGTGAGGATCAGACCCTTCAAATCGGCTTGTTGCTGTAATGCGGCGATCGCTTCGCTCAGGGAGAGCAGGGTAGCGCGATCCAGCTTGTTGACTGAACCCGGGGCATCGAACCTCAGCTCGGCAATGCCGTCTTCGAGGTAGCTGACCGTCAGGGTTTCGCCTTGGTAGATCATGAGAGTGTCTCCTTGTTCCCACTCTGTGGGGAATGGTGCTCCTTTATCCCCAGCAGGGGGCGAGGCTCACTATTGATCCAAAAGGAGACATTTTCAACACCTATTTAAAACATTTGTTTAACAGTTATCGAGTAAAAGCTCTTCATCACAAAACGGGCAAAAAAGAGGCGCCTTGCGGCGCCTCCGATGGAGATGAGCGTGGTATCAACTGGCCAGTTCCGGCCGGTTGCGATACTGGTTCAAGACCTCGGGATCGGCGAGGGCGTGGGTGTTGTTGACGGGGCGGTTGTGCACCACTTCCCGCACCGCCAGCTCCACTATCTTGCCGGACTTGGTGCGGGGGATGGCATCCACCTGCAGGATGCGGGCAGGCACATGACGGGCGGTGCAGTGCCGCTTGATCTGCTGGCAGATCCGCTCACGCAGCCCGTCGTCCAGCTTGCAACCCGTCTTGAGCTTGACGAACAGCACCACCCGCTCGTCCTGTTTCCATTGCTGGCCGATGACGATGCTCTCCTCCACCTCGTCGAGTTGTTCCACATAGCGGTAGATCTCGCTGGTGCCGATGCGCACGCCGCCCGGGTTGAGGGTCGCGTCGGAGCGGCCGTAGAACAGAATGCCGCCAGTCGGGGTCAGCTCGATCCAGTCCCCGTGGCACCAGATGTTGTCGAACCGCTCGAAGTAGGCGGCGTGGTATTTGTCGCCGTTCTCATCACCCCAGAAGTAGATGGGCTGGGCCGGGAAAGGCTTGGTGCAGACCAACTCGCCCTTTTCCCCCAGCACCGGCTGGCCCGCCTCGTTGAATACCTGCACCGCGAGACCAAGGCCGCGCCCCTGGCTCTCGCCGCGATAGACGGGGCTCAAGGGGTTGCCGATGACGAAGCAGGAGCAGATGTCGGTGCCGCCAGAGATGGAGCTGAGCTGCACATCCTGCTTTATCTGCTGGTAGACATAGTCAAACCCCTCCGGCGACAGCACGGAGCCGGTGCTGCAGATGAGGCGCAAGGCAGGCAGGTCGTGGGTCTTGATGGGGGCATAACCCTGCTTGTGCAGCGCATCGAGATACTTGGCCGAGGTACCGAACAGGGCGACCTCTTCGTCTCGTGCGAGATCCCATAACACGTTGCCATCCGGGTAGAAGGGGGAACCATCGTAGAGCACCAGGGTGGCGCCGGAGGCGAGGGCGCTCACCAGCCAGTTCCACATCATCCAGCCACAGGTGGTGAAGTAGAAGATGCGCTCCCCCGGCTTGATGTCGCAGTGCAACTGGTGCTCTTTCAGGTGTTGCAGCAGGGTGCCGCCAATGCCGTGCACGATGCACTTGGGTTTGCCGGTGGTGCCGGAGGAGTAGAGGATATAGAGCGGGTCGTTGAAGGCCATGGTCTCGAAGGCGAGCTGGGCATCATGCTGGCTTGCCAGCAATTGCTGCCAGTCGTGACCAAGCTGCAGCGGGTTGCCGAGCAGGCGGATCATCACCGTCTGCTCTAGGCTGTCGAGCTGACCGACGACGCTGGCCACCTTGTCCTGAATGTCGATGGCCTTGCCGCCGTAGCGGTAGCCATCCACCGCGAACAGCACCCTGGGACGGGTCTGGCCGAAGCGCTCCACCACGCTGGCCTCGCCAAAATCGGGGCTGGTGGAGGTCCAGATCGCCCCGAGGCTGGTGGTTGCCAGCATGGCAACCACGGTTTCCGGGATATTGGGCAGGTAGGCTGCGACCACATCACCTCGGCCTATGCCCTGGCTGCGAAGCCACTGGGCCAGGCGGGCGACCTGATCTGCCAGCTCATGCCAGCTCAGGGTCCGGCTTGGGCCCCCTTCAATGCGGGAGATGATGGCCGGGCTCTCATCCTGACGGCGCAGCAGGTTCTCGGCGAAGTTGAGCTGGCTGTCGGGGAACCAGCGGGCGCGCTGCATATCCTGGCGGTTCTCCGCCACAATGTTGCCAAGCTCGCCCTTGACACCGCAGTGCTGCCACACCAGGGGCCAGAAGCGGGTGGTCTTCTCCACCGACCATTGATACAGGTCGGTATAGCTGCGCAGTTGCAGGCCATGGAAGTGATTGACCTCGGCCATGAACTGGTGGAGGTTGGAGTGCTGCATCCTGTCCTGATCCGGTGTCCACAGACAAAGGTTTTGCATGAGTCGTTCCTGACGGCTGATATCTACTGTCTGTGGGCAGTGTATTGAATTGTTCTTTGTTTGTTAATTGTCTGTTTTATCTTCATAACAAAAAGCCTGTAACCTATGCGTTACCTCACGAAGCGAAAGCCGGGTGGCTCGAGCCTTGATTCGCTTGATGTTATGCTGAAGTCACATTCGCCCGGAGCAGGACGCCATGAGCAGTTACAGCCAACTTTTTGCCCAGCATCTCGACACCCTTCAGCAGCGTACCCGCGACATCCTGCAACAACAGGGTCTTGGCGGTCTCGCTATCCACTCCGGCCAGACCCACCGCATCTTCCTCGATGATCAGGATTATCCCTTCAAGGTGAATCCCCAGTTCAAGGCCTGGCTGCCGGTGCTGGACAACCCTCACTGCTGGTTGCTGGTGGATGGTGTGAGCAAGCCGGTGCTGCTGTTCTACCGGCCGGTGGACTTCTGGCACAAGGTGGCGGAGTTGCCCAACGCCTTCTGGGTCGACTTCTTCGACATTCGCTTCCTGACTCGCCCGGAGCAGGTTGCCGATCACCTGCCGGCCAACAAGCAGGAGTGGGCCTATCTGGGCGGCCATCTGGAAGTGGCCGAGCTGCTGGGACTGGGCCAGCCCAATCCGGAGGCGGTCCTCAACTACCTGCACTACCAACGTGCCTACAAGACGCCCTATGAGCTGGAATGTCTTCGCGATGCCAACCGCATCGGCGTGCGCGGCCACATCGCGGCCAAGGACTCCTTCATGGCGGGGGCGAGCGAGTTCGAGATCAACTTGGCCTACATGAAGGCGGTCGGACAGGGGGCCAATGAGGCGCCCTACGGCAACATTGTTGCCATCAACCGCAATGCGGCCATCCTGCACTACACCCATCTCTCCACCCAGCGGGTGCCCGATGCGGAGCGTTACTCCTTCCTCATCGATGCCGGAGTGGACGTGCACGGTTATGCCTCCGACATTACCCGGACTTGGGCCTGGCGCCGCGGTGAGTTCGCCGATCTGATCGCAGCGCTGGATGCACAGCAACAGGAGATCATCGACGAGATCAAGCCGGGCCGCCGCTACAGCGAGCTGCACCTGCAGATGCACCACAGGCTGGCGCGCCTGCTGCAAGCCACCGAACTAGTAGACATGTCGGTGGACGAGATGATCCACACCGGGGTGACCAATGTCTTCTTCCCCCACGGTCTCGGCCACTTCCTCGGCCTGCAGGTACACGATGTCGGCGGCTTCATGCAGGATGAGCGCGGCACCCACCTGGCGGCCCCCGAGCAGTTCCCCTATCTGCGCTGCACCCGGGTGATGGAAGTGGGCCAGGTGTTCACCATCGAGCCGGGTCTCTACTTCATCGACAGCCTGCTGGAGCCGCTGCGCCAGGGTGAGCAGGGCAAGCGGGTCAACTGGAACAAGGTGGAGGCGCTGCGTCCCTATGGTGGCATTCGCATCGAGGACAACGTGGTGCTGCATGCCAACGGGGTGGAGAACCTGACCAGACAAGCAGGGCTCTGATGGCGACGGATTACCCCATACCGGCAGCCCCACTGGAGGTGAGCGAGGAGATCAAGAAGAGCCGCTTCATTACCTACATCGCCCACACTCCGACCGTCGAGGCCGCCAAGGCCTGGATAGACGAGATCAAACAGCAACACCCGGGAGCCCGGCATCACTGCTGGGCTTTTGTCGCCGGCGCCCCGCAAGACAGCCAGGTTTATGGTTTCAGTGATGATGGCGAACCCTCGGGCACGGCGGGCAAACCCATGCTGGCCCAGTTGATGGGGGCCGGTCTTGGTGAAGTCGCCGCCGTGGTGGTGCGCTATTACGGTGGCGTGCTGCTGGGGACCGGTGGCCTGGTCAAGGCCTATGGTGGTGGTGTGGGGGCAGCACTTAAGCAACTTGAAACCTGTATCAAGCGTCAGCTGACTTCTTCCGTGATCCAGTGTGACTACACCGACATGGGGGCCGTGGAGTCCCTCATCTCTGTCCATCAAGGGCAGTTGCTGGTGGCCGATTATGGTGCCAGCGTCACCCTTCAGGTAGCGTGGGAGTCTGCGCTCTGGGCCCGTATCGCACAGGAATTGACCGACCGGACCCAGGGTCGGGTATCCCTTCGTCCCTTAGATGGCTAGAATCCATCGCTCTTTTAGTCTGAAGAGGGAGCCGGAATGCAGATTCTGAGCATCATTCGTATCGTCGGTCTGCTGGTTGCCCTGTTCAGCTCGACCATGCTGCTGCCCGCGATGGTCGCTTTTGGGTATCGTGATGGCGGTGGTACCGAGTTCGTCAACTCCTTCGTCATAGCCCTCCTGCTCGGCCTGCTGCTCTGGTTCCCCAACCGCCACCAGAAAAAGGAACTCAGGTCCAAGGAAGGCTTCCTCATCGTGGTGCTGTTCTGGGTGGTGCTGGGGAGCGTGGGTGCCGTCCCCTTCATCATCAGCGACGTGCCGAACATGTCGGTCTCGGAGGCATTTTTCGAGTCGTTTTCCGGCCTGACTACCACGGGCGCAACGGTGCTGACCGGGCTGGACAATCTGCCCAAGGCGTTCCTCTTCTACCGCCAGCTGCTGCAATGGCTCGGTGGCATGGGGATCATAGTGCTGGCGGTGGCCGTGCTGCCACTGCTGGGTATCGGGGGTATGCAGCTCTATCGCGCCGAGATCCCGGGGCCCGTCAAGGATAACAAGGTGACCCCGCGCATCGCCGAGACGGCCAAGGCGCTCTGGTTCATCTATCTGCTGCTGACCTCCCTCTGCGCTCTCGCGTACTGGATGGCGGGAATGACGTTGTTCGATGCCATCTGCCACTCCTTCTCCACCTTGTCGGTTGGGGGGTTCTCGACCCACGACGCCAGCATCGGTTTCTTCGACAGCCCGACCATCAACCTGATCACAGTGGTGTTCCTGTTGCTGGCGAGCGTCAACTTCGCGCTGCACTTCATGGTGTTTGCCCACAAGCCGGTGCGCGTGAGCAGTTATCTGCGTGACTCCGAGCTCAAGGTGTTTCTGAGCATCCAGTGCGTGCTGGTGCTGATCTGTTTCGTCTCTCTGCTGTTCCACGGCCACTACGATACCTGGCAGGATGCGCTCAACCATGGCCTGTTCCAGGCGGTGTCTCTGGGCACGACCACGGGGTACAGCACCACCAGCTATGCGGATTGGCCCTCCTTCCTGCCCATGCTGTTGATGTTCTCTGCCTTCATCGGCTGTTGTGCCGGCAGTACCGGGGGGGGCATCAAGGTGATGCGTTTCATGATCCTGTTCCTGCAGGGGATGCGTGAACTCAAACGGTTGGTGCATCCGCGGGCCATCTACACCTTGAAGCTGGGACGCCGTGCCGTACCGGAACGGATCGTGGAAGCGGTCTGGGGCTACTTTGCCACCTACATCATCCTGTTCTTCATCTTCATGCTGTTGCTGCTGATGACGGGGCTGAACGAAGTGACGGCCTTCTCCGCCGTGGCTGCGGCATTCACCAACGTGGGGCCGGGTCTGGGGGAGGTGTCGGCCAACTTCGGCAATATCTCGGCCACTGCACAGTGGATATTAATCGTGGCCATGTTGTTTGGTCGATTGGAAATCTTCACACTTCTGGTACTGTTTACTCCTGCATTCTGGCGTAGTTGAGGTTGGTATGGACAAGATTTTGGTGCTTTATTCTTCCCGGGACGGGCAAACGCGGAAAATCGTGGATGTCATGCTGGAGGAAATATCAGGATGCGAAGTGGTGATGCACGACCTGCACACCCTGTCCATGTGCAACCTCAGCAAGTATGCCAAGGTGTTGATTGGTGCTTCCATTCGCTACGGTAACTTCCACCCCAGCCTGCTCAGCTTCATACACGCACATCATGAACAGCTGGAAGTAGCCAATGCGGCGTTCTTCTGCGTGAACCTGACGGCACGCAAGCCCGAGAAGCAGACGCCGCAGACCAACGCCTACATGAAGAAGTTTCTGCGTCTCTCTCCCTGGAAGCCGAAAACTCTGGGGGTGTTTGCCGGGGCATTGCAGTACTCCCGTTACAACTGGTGGCAGACCCGTATCATTCAGTTGATCATGAAGATTACCGGGGGCAGCACGGATACCAGCAAGGATCTGGAATTCACCGACTGGGACAAGGTGCGCGGCTTTGCCCGTGAGTTTTGGTCAAAAAAGTAACAGTGACGTCATTCAAAGCGGCCAGAGCCCTGCGTAAGCAGGGCTTTTTGTTTGATAAGTAGGCGTTCGAGCCACAAAACGGTAAAAAGGACTATTTTTCGCAAAATAGCCCTTGTCATCCCGGCGCGGCTCCCTATAATGCGCCCCTACCAGCACGGCGGAACACGCCGAACTGATGGGCTCGCTTCCTTGTGAAGCCAGCGCCGAAAGAAAAGCGAAAACAACCGCTTGACTTTCGAAGTGAGGAGCGTAAGATGCGCT
>NZ_JALIHH010000271.1:0-11422 GCF_022869435.1 Aeromonas sp. LsrichE-8G | reverse complement strand
GCGACCAAACCAAGGTGATCGAGGTTACGGATCGAGATAGCGGGTGCGGCCATGATGATCTACCTGCAAAAGAGAGTAATAGATCAGAACGGCCGATCGCCGTCAAGCACTGAAAATAGCAAAATCAGGTGCGGAATGACGGATAATGTGATGAAAAAGATCCTTCCTCTGTTAATCGCAGCCGCTTTTGCTTCCCCCGTCGCCATGGCACATCAGGCCGGTGACATCCTGGTCCGTGGTGGCCTGGCGTTCGTCTCTCCCCAGACCAGCAGTGACAACGTGCTGGGGACGGGCGAGCTGGAGATCGACAGCAACATGCAGCTTGGCCTGACCCTCTCCTACATGTTGACGGACAACTGGGGTGTCGAGCTGCTGGCCGCGACCCCCTTCTCCCACTCGGTGTCGACTGCCGGCCTGGGTGAGGTCGCCAAGGTCAAACACCTGCCGCCGACCCTGATGGCGCAGTACTACTTCGGTGATGCCAACAGCAAGGTGCGCCCCTATGTGGGGGCCGGTATCAACTACACCACCTTCTTCGACGAGGAAGGGCGCGGTGCCCTGGCCGGGACGGATGTGAGCGTGGACTCCTCCTGGGGGATGGCGGGTCAGGTGGGCCTGGACATGGCGATCAATGACCGCTGGTTCGTCAACGCCTCCGCCTGGCTCATCGACATCGATACCGATGTACACACCGCCGTGGGCACCATCAACACCTCCATCGATCCGGTGGCCTTCATGTTCGGCGTCGGCTACCGCTTCTGATGACAAACGTGGCCGGTGCACGGCCATGACAACCAAGCATGTCTCTTTGGCCCGGCTCTGTTCGGGCCCTTTTCTGCCTGCCATGTCACGCCAACTGTGATCTGGCCCGCCATCGCGTCACGAACCGCTATTCCATTGCATCCCGCTGCCGATAACCTCGGCATTCACCCCTTTCCCCAACGAGTGAGGATGCCTCCATGGGTTTATCTATTGTGCAGCGGATCATCGCCGGCTTCGTGCTGATGCTGTTGTTGCTGGTTCTGCTCGGCTTCATCAGTATCTTGAAGATCCGGGGGATCAACGAGGGGCTCTCCCAGGTTTCTGATCGTGCCACCCCCCTGGTGATCGCGGTCGCCGGGCTCAAGGGCGCACTGCAGGACAGCAACCGCTGGGTGCTCACCTACAGAACCAGCGAGGAGGCGGCCCAGTTGCCGCAACTGGCCAGCCAGTTCAAGGCGCAGCAGGAGCGTTTCCTGGCCCAGAGCAAGGAGATGGCCCGGTTTGACGGGGTGGCCGAGGCGAGCGAGCGGTTCCGCCAGGTCGACGGGGCGACCCGCGAGTTCTACGGGTTGGCGGATCAGGTGCTGACCCAGCACGGTCAGTGGGTGGCCGCACTCGATCGGCGCCATGAACTGGAGCTGGCGTTCATCCGGCTGGAAGATACCTACCAGTGGGCCGCCGACCTGTTGTTGCAGCAGACTGCGAGCAAACGCTCCATGCGCAACAAGGCCGAACTCATCACCTCCGGCATTGCCCGGGATCTGAAAAACATCCGCCGGGCCGATGCCAAGACCGATCTCAATGAATTGGAGAAGGTGCTCGGCAAGGATATCGAGATGGCACGCAAACGGCTCGAACGGGTGCAGGTGCCCGATGACGTGAGGCAGCGTTTCATCGTCAACCTCGATCGGATGCAGGAGCTGGCCCTCGGCCCGAAAGGGTTGCTGGCGACCATGCGCAATGGCCAGCAACTGGCGGCCTCGCTGCAGTCCCTGAACCAGCAGCTCGACACCAGTCTGGTCAACAGCCTGGCGCTGCTGGACGAGATGGCCAAATCGGCGGGCAGCATTGCCAGCGCGAGCCGGGTCGGGGCGGATGACGCCGTCAGCAGCGCCAGCGCCTGGATCCTGATCGTGTCTGCCATCTCCGCGGCCGCCGCGCTCCTCATCGGTTACACCACGGCCCGCAGCATCCAGCGTCCGCTGCAACTCATCGATCGGGAGCTGGATCGCATGGCCACGGGTGACATGACCCGGCGCATCGACTACCAGAGCCGCTGCGAGTTTGGCAGCCTGACCCGCTCCATCAATACCCTGGCAGACAAGACTGGCGAACTGCTCGCCCAGATCAATGCCGGCTCGCGCCATCTGGTGGACGAGGCGAGCCGCGCCGCCGAGATAAGCGAGCGGGCCATGTCACGGGTGCAGGATCAGAAGAGCCAGACCGATCAGGTGGCCGCTGCCATCACCGAGTTGGAGGTGAGTGCCACCGAGGTGGCGCGCTCTACCGACGGCACCAAGCGCGAGGTGGACCTGGCGGACGAAGAGGCCCGCGCCGGACGCAAACAGGTGGCGACTACGCGCCAGATCACCGAACAACTGGCGGGAGCCATGGAAGAGGCGGTCGGCATCACCCACAAGCTGGGGGAATTCAGCGACAACATCGGCAGCATCCTCGACGTGATCCGCAGCATCGCCGAGCAGACCAACCTGCTGGCGCTGAACGCGGCCATCGAGGCGGCCCGGGCGGGGGACGCCGGTCGCGGCTTCGCGGTGGTGGCGGACGAGGTGCGGGCACTGGCGAACCGGACCCAGACCTCGACCGAGGAGATCCAGGCCATGATCGAGAACCTGCAAAGTTCCAGCAAGCATGTGGTGGCCGTGATGGCACGCAGCCAGGAGCAGACCCAGGATTGCGTGGCCCAGACCCGGGTGATGGACGAGGCGCTGCAATCCATTGCCGAGCGAATGAGCGCCATCAAGGCGATGGCGGATCAGGTGGCTCATGCCGCCCAGGAACAGATCTCCGTGAGTCAGGGGGTTGCCCGTCATGTCGCCGGCATTGCGGATGTGGCTTACGAGACCGAGCGGGAGGCGCGGGAATCGGCCAGCAGCAGTGAGGTGCTGGCGGATCTGGTCGCCAAGCAGCAGCAATTGATCGCCCATTTCAAGGTGTAGGAGGACTTATGGCTAACAAGTGGATCGGGGCCCTGAGTCTCCTGTTGTGTGGCCAGCTGATGGCCAGCGAGCTGGTGATAGAGAGCTGGCGCATTGATGACAAGGCCTTGTGGGAACAGAAGATCATCCCTGCTTTCGAGGCCGCCCACCCGGGTATTCAGGTGAAATTCAACGGGGTGCAGAACGTCGAGTACATGCCCACCCTCTGGGCCAGCCTCAAAGCGGGCAAGGCGGGGGATCTCATTACCTGCCGCCCGTTTGACGACTCCCTGGCCCTGTTCAAGGCGGGCCATCTGGTGGAGCTGAGCGAGATGGCGGGGATGGAGAACTTCCCGAGCTTTGCCCAATCCCCCTGGCAGACCGACAGTGGCGCCCAGACTTTCTGCGTACCCATGGCATCGGTGATTCACGGCTTCTTCTACAACAAGAAGATATTCAGTGAGCTGGGGCTGACGGTACCCCAGACCCGCGAGGCATTCTTCGCAGCCCTGGACAAGGTGAAGGCGGATGGTCGCTATGTTCCCCTCGCCGTGAGCGGCTCGGAGAGCTGGGTTGCCTCCGAGCTCGGTTTCCAGAACATAGGCCCCAACTACTGGAAGGGGGAGGATGGTCGATTGGCGCTGATCGGGGGCCAGGAGCGCTTCAACAACCCGCAATACGTCAAGGTGTTCGAGGAGCTGGCCCGCTGGCGTGACTACCTGGGGGAGGGGGGTGAGAGCCGCGACTACGCCACCACCAACGAGCTCTTCACCTCGGGCATGGCTGCCTTCTATGCGGCGGGATCCTGGGAGATTGCCCCCTTCACCGGCAAGGTGGACTTCGGTGTCATGCGCCCGCCCGTGGCAAAGCAGGGGGATGGCTGTTTCTTCACCGATCACACCGATATCGGTATGGGGATGAATCCGGCCAGCAAGAACAAGGAGGCCGCCATGACCTTCCTGCAGTGGCTGACCACTCCCCAGTTTGCCGAGCTCTATACCAACTCGCTGCCCGGCTTCTTCTCGCTCTCCAACCACTTCTTTGAAGCCACCAATCCGGCGGCCAGAGAGATGATTGAGTGGCGGGATCAGTGCGATTCCACCATCCGGGTTGCCACCCAGATCCTCTCCCGCGGCACTCCCAAGCTCGGGGATGAACTGGCCGAGGTGAGCCAGCAGGTATTGCTGGGAACCGTGGCACCCAAGGCGGCGGCCGATCGCCTGGAACAGGGGTTGAAAGGGTGGTATGCCCCCCATCAGGGCAACCAGGGCAAGGGACAGGAGTGTCAGGGTGAGGCGAGCGTGCCTGCCGTCCCTGTGTCGGGTGCCATCGGGACCGAACCTGCTGCGCCTGTGGTGCCGGATGGACAAGCGCCCTCCGGAGCAAGCGCGACCCAGCCTCCGTCAGTACCGGTGTCCGGAGCCGTCGCTCCAGCGCCTCCTGCCGAAGTGGAGGAGGCGCTCGCCAGCGAACTGGAGGGGGCACAGCCCTGATGGTTCACCATGAAGAACGGGAGGCCTTGGCCTCCCGTTCTTCATCTGCGTGATGACCTGTCATTCCCGTGGCAAGCGGCACAGGCTGCCAATACGGGCCACCGGCACGAAACCCAGAGTGCGATAGACCCGCTGGGCGTGATAGTGCTCGTCTGCCACTATGATGAGCGAACTGGCCCGTGCCAGTCCTTGGCGTGCGACCTGGCTCAGCAACAGACGACAGAGCCCCCGGTTTCGCCACTCTGCGTGCGTGCGCACCAGTTGAAAGCGTCCCAGGGTGCCGGTGAAGAAGAGTCCGCAGCTGGCAACCAGTTGATCCTGGTGCCATAACCCCCACCACTGTCCGAGCCCGTCATCGATCATGGCCTGATAGAGCTGGCGGCGTGACAAGAGATAGGGAAGATAGCGCTCCTCCGAATGGGCGGGATCCCGCTCTGCCAGCTCGAAGGCGAGCCACTGATCCCAGTCTGCCGCGGTGAACGGGCGAGCCGGGGCCAGGTCGCTGCCGGTGGGGGCTTGCCACTCCATTGCACCCAGCGCCAGTACCACGCACTCCATGTATTGGTATCCCGCCGCCACGAACCCGGCGACCCGGCTGTTCTGGCCTGCGGCGAGAGGCCACTGGAAGGTGCGGTGGCGGATACGGGGGTCCCAGCCAATCAGCCTGTCGAAACTGGCCTCGAGCCAGCCCTTGTCACGATCGCTTGGGGGAGTGGGCAGCAACAGGTAGTTGCCGAAGTAGTAGTCTGGAGAGCCCGGGGTGCGCACGGTCCAGAACGCATCATGATCCGTCACCTCGCCCTGATAGCGATCGAACAGCAGATCGGTGGCAAAACCGGGGTGATCTTCCATGATGGGGCTCCTGCAAACGCTTGAATTGCTTATCGGCAGGCGGGGAAAGAAGTTAAAAAAAGGCCGGGAAACCCGGCCAAACAATCACACGCAGATTCAGAACGTCCAGGACGATCCGCCCGCATCATAGCGTGCCTGACAGCATTTTGGGATGGGGTCGCTCATTACTTAGGTTGAATTGCAAAATAAAAAAATCGGCAATCCCCCTTGTCGCTGACAAATCGGTATTGACTTTGATCCATTTTCTCATAAAGATAGAAAGACGTTTAGACGTCCAAACATCCGTTTTGGCGTGAAGGAATGGGTTGCAGGACAGGGAGAGAGCAGATGGGATTTCACAGCGCGCGTCAGGTTGAGGCACTCAACCAGAGTTTGGCGGATCTGGGTGGCGACATATCGGTCAGTTTCGAGTTTTTCCCGCCCAACAGCGAAGGGATGGAGAACACCCTCTGGCAGTCCATCGAGCGCCTGCAGGTGCTGGAGCCCAAATTCGTCTCTGTGACCTATGGCGCCAACTCGGGCACCCGGGACCGCACTCACAAGGTGATCAAGGACATCAAGGAGCGCACCGGGCTCATCGCCGCCCCGCACCTGACCTGTATCGACGCCAGCCGTGACGAGCTGCGGACCATTGCCCGTGATTACTGGAACAGCGGCATTCGCCATATCGTGGCCCTGCGCGGGGATTTGCCCCCCGGCCTCGACAAGCCTGACATGTATGCCACCGACCTGGTTGCCCTGCTCAAGTCCGAAGCCGATTTCGACATCTCGGTCGCCGCCTATCCGGAAGGCCACCCCGAGGCCCGCAGTGCGCAATCCGACTTGCTGAACCTCAAGCGCAAGATAGATGCCGGTGCCAACCGAGCCATTACCCAGTTCTTCTTCGATGTGGAGACCTATCTGCGTTTTCGGGATCGCTGCGCCGCCATCGGTATCGATGCGGAGATCGTGCCGGGGATACTGCCGGTCTCCAACTACCAGACCCTGGCCAAGTTTGCTGGTTTCACCAATGTGAAAATCCCGCGCTGGATGCATCAGCGTTTCGAAGGGCTGGAAAACGATCAGATGACGCGCAACATGGTGGGAGCCAGCATTGCCATCGACCAAGTGCGTGTGCTGAGTCAGGAAGGGGTGAAGGATTTCCACTTTTATACCCTGAACCGCTCAGAGCTGACCTACGCCATCTGTCACACACTGGGTGTGAGGCCGAAAGGTCAGGCCTGATCCGCGGCTCTGATACAGAAAAGCCAATGAGTCTTCTCATTGGCTTTTTGTTTTGGGCGACAGTCAGGGCCGGGTTGGCTGGATCTCCCTGGGCTCGAGATCGATGACTGCATTGCCGGCGGCACCGGGATACTGGTGATAGCTCTGGTCCTGCTCCAGGGTATAGAAGGTGTCGAGGTAGTCGTCGTTGTTGATCATCCAGGAGTCCGGGAGTGCCTTGACGATACGACCGCCGAGGTCGAGGAAGGGCAGGGCCTCGGGTACGCCGCCCGCAGTGAAGCCGAGTTTGAGTGCGTCAATCAGGAGGGCGCTCAGCTCCTTGTAATTGACGTTGTCATCCTGCTCCATCATGACCACGTCGACGGCTCCCCAGCGGTAGCGATCCCAATAGACCAGGATCTGGTTGGGGGTGTAGTCGGTGTTGTCGTAGTCGAGATAGGGCATGTCGACGATATCCACCACGGGCTCGTCCCTGCCAGGATTGACCCCGGCCACGACGGCATAGACCTCGGCGGCGCCCAGCAGCCAGGGCTCCTGATCATCGTTGAGCCTGATCTTCTTGAGAATGCTGGTCTTGAGGGGCGTGGTGTTGCTGGTGGCACGGGGCGTCACCTGCATGTCGGCGGCAGCCAGCGCCTTTCGCATCACCTTCAGGCCGGCATTCTTGGCTTTGACCGGATCGGCCTCCACCACCAGTACCGGCCGCGCCGGCGGCTGGTTCACATCGAGATAGATCGGGCTGCCGGCGCTGTCGAACGCCTCGATGGCGCTCCAGCTCTTTTCGTCACCACTTGGTATGTAGGCAACCAGTGGCTCAACCCCTTGTTGCAGTGCATTCGCCTGGTCCGGATTGGCCAGCCGCAGTTGCATCAGTTCCCTGACCTCGCCATCCAGCCCTTGCCGACTGATGGCCGCCTGGTTGGCATTCCGAGCCTGGCGCTTCAGGCGCGGGCTGGCCTTTTGCAGCAGGTTGGGCAGTGGACTCTGGTATTCCTGATTGTTCAGGAGCGGCAGCAGGTTCTTCTGCTGCAGCGCGAGCTGGCGTGCCAGCTCCCGATCGGTGTCGGCAGCCTGGGTCGTGGTGGCGCCCAGCAGTGCCAGTAACAAAATGACAGCCTGATTCCTCATCTTCGTTCTCCAGTATTGAGTCTGACAACGGCGCTTGTCGGGAAGGATCTGCGCCGTTTTGTCACTAGAAAGGAATAAGGTTCATATGTGAACGCTCTTCTCAGGATTATGTGCTGCGTCTCACTGGAGTCTCCCCAGATGGTCAGGTCAGGCGCGGAGCCGGTTGACTTGATGCAATGTCACTCCGATCAGCAATCCCCAGCAGGCAGACCCGACCCCGAGCAGGGTGATCCCCGAGGCAGTCACAAGGAAAGTCAGTAGCGCGGCTTCCCGCTCCTCGTCCTGCTGCAAGGCGCTGTGCAAGCTGCTGCCTATGGTGCCGAGCAGCGCCAGCCCGGCCACGCAGGTGACCAGCACCGCAGGGAATGCGCTGAACAGGGCAACCACGGTGGCACCGAAACAGCCTGTGAGCAGGTAGAAACATCCAGCCCACACGGCAGCAGGCCAGCGTCGAGTGACATCGTGATCCACTTCCTTGCCCATGCAGATGGCGGCAGTGATGGCGGCCAGGTTGAAGGCATAGCCGCCAAACGGTGCCAGCAGCACGCCGATGAATCCGGTCCAGCCAATCAGGGAAGAAGTGGCCGGTTGATAGCCGTGGGCGCGCAGGATGGCAATGCCCGGCATGTTTTGCGAGGTCATGGTAACGAGAAAGAGCGGGAGTGCGATGCCGAGCAGGGCGTCGATGGAAAAGGCTGGCGAGATCCAGACCGGGGTGGAAAGTTGCCAGTGAACCTCGTTGAGTTGCAGCTCGCCCCTCAGGGTGCAGAGCAGCATGCCGGCCGCCAGGACCAGCACCATGGTGTAGCGGGGCCAGAGGTGGCGACCCAGCAAGAAAGCCAGTAGCAAGGTGCCAAGCAGCAGAGGATCTTGCGGTGCCACCTTGAAGAGATCCAGCCCGAACCTGAGCAAGACTCCGGCCAGCATGGCGGCCGCCAGGGGGGCGGGAATGTGACGCATCAGCCTGTCGAACCAGCCGCTGATACCGCAGAGGGTGATCAGCAGTGAAGAGATGATGAAGGCGCCGATGGCCTCCGCCAGACTGAAGTTCCCCAGGCTGGTGATGAGCAGGGCGGCACCCGGGGTGGACCAGGCCGTCAAGACAGGCATCCGGTAATAGAGGGAGAGGCCGATGCAGCTGACCCCCATGCCGATACCCAGTGTCCATAACCAGGAAGAGACCTGGGCTGCATCGGCACCGGCGGCCGTGGCGGCCTGGATGATCAAGACGACAGAACTCGTGTAACCCACCAATACGGCGATGAGTCCCGCGACCATGTGGGGGAGGGCTAGGGGCATGGGAAACTTCCTTGTGGATGCTGATAGCTTGTGCGCTATTGCGTACAATGTGGTTTTGACTATAACGCTGTGCGTTATGGCGCACAATATGGCTCAAAGAAATCGGAGAACAGATGCAGGAGATGAGTCGCTATCTGGCCCAGCGATTGAAAGGGCTGCGCACTGAAAGAGGATGGAGCCTGGATATGGCCGCCCGTGAAACGGGGGTGAGCAAGGCCATGCTGGGACAGATCGAGCGAGGTGAATCCAGTCCGACGGTGGCAACATTGTGGAAGATTGCCACCGGTTTTCGGGTCTCTTTCTCCAGTTTCATTGAGCCGACACCAGCGGCGCAGGGAGAGACGGTATACCGTATTGCCGATGATATTCGACAGCAGCCGGCGGGAGAGGGGATGCAGGTTGCCCCGCTTTTCCCCTATGAGGCCCGCTTTGGTTTCGAGTTGTTCGAACTGACCCTGCTACCTGGCTACCAGCGGGAGTCAGAACCCCATGAACCCGGGGTGACCGAACATGTCATCGTCATCAGCGGTGTGATGGAGGTGCTGGTGGACGGGGCGTGGCGTTCCCTCGATCAGGGTGAGGCCGTCCGGTTTGCAGCGGATCGTCCCCATGGCTATCGCAATCTTGGGGTCGCTCCCGCCATCTTCCACAATCTGATCCACTATCCGGCCATGGCCACGCGATGACTAGCCGGGGCGGCCATCCGCTCTGGGACTGGTCAGTATGGGGGTATAGACCCAGACAAAGAGACCGTAGGCGGCAACCCAGCTCCATCCGCTGAGGTTCCATCCCGTGAGGGTGAGGTCTGGCCAAAAGAGGGGGAGCAAGACCCGCAACAGTGCGGACAGGATGACCAGTGCAAATGCCGCCGAGATCCTGCGCCCTATCTGCAGGGCTCTGCCACTGTGTCCGAGGGATACACGGGCTATCATCCCGAGGATCATGGCCCCCATGCTGCCCGCGCTGAACAGATGGCTGGCCAGTGACAAGGCAATCGGCCAGCCAGCCGTGCGTGCCGCCAGGGCGGTCAGCCCCAGTGGGATAAAGAGGTATGCCAGGTGAAGCGACCACAGCAGGGGCTGGGCCACCGTGGTTCCGGGTCGCCAGCGCAGCTGCCTGTAGAGGTGAGCCCCTGCCGCCACTATATATAGAGGGAACATCTGGATGCCGATGACCCACTGGGTCGGGAGTACCAACCAGAGCAGCAGGATGAGCCACAGAGACGCGAGGGCAATGCGCTCCAGCCACGGCAGTGGGAGTGCTTTTTCCGCCCCAGTGGCTCTGGCGGTGAAGAAGGGAATGACACGTCCTCCCATGACGGCAATCAGGGTCGTGAAGAGGAGCACGGTTGCAAGCAGGATATGTTCCACCAGTGGCCATTCGGCATGCCACCGCCAGCAAGCGGTATTGAGCAGGGTCAACACGAGAAGCAGGGGAACAAAAAAGAGATTGCGCCACTGGCGCGTCACTATGATGGGTCTGGCGAGAAACCACGTACAGAGGGGCAACCAGGCCAGGTCCATGACCATCAGAGTGACATTGCTTTCTCCAAACCAGGGGAGCAGGCCTCTCGGGATTGCCCACAATCCCACGACCAGTGCCAGCGGCCAACCGCGTACACCTGGGTGAGCGGTCCAGTTCTGGACGGCGGTAAGCAGAAAACCCGCCACTATGGCGGCACCAAAGCCGAACAGCATTTCATGTGCATGCCACCAGATGGGGTTGGCAATCCCGGGCAGAGCGAACCAGCTGTTGAGCTGCCCCAGCCAGCCAAGCATCGCCAAAGCCGAGAACAAGGCGCCGAACAGGAAGAAAGGCCGAAACCCGAGGCGGAACAGAGGAACGATTCTCTCCTCTTTGCGGCTATCCAGGATCTGGTGCATGAATGAAACCTTAATTGAACATTTGAAAAGCCAATTATAAAGTGGCTTTTCAAATGTTCAATTTAAATCCAATGACAGCCCGAAATGGTGGTGATGCGAACGAAATAGAGTCGCTTTGCTGTATATCTGAGCGAACGGTTCTTTTCGGTGAAAAAGCCCTTGTCATCACGGCGTGGCTCCCTATAATGCGCCCCTACCAGCACGGCGGACCACGCCGAACTGATGAGCTAGCCTCCTGATGAGGTGGGCGCCGAAAGAAAAGCGAAAACAACCGCTTGACTTTCGAAGTGAGGAGCGTAAGATGCGCCTCCTCAACGCGATAAGCGTGACGCTCTTTAACAATTTGAATCAAGCAATCTGTGTGGGCACTCACAGCATCGAGCATCAAAAACAATTTTTGATTTTCAATGTCTGATGAAGTGACCAAAGCAACTTTTAGTTGCAGCAGTTAATTCAGCAATTCATTGAGCCGCCTTAATTGGCAACCAAACTTAAATTGAAGAGTTTGATCATGGCTCAGATTGAACGCTGGCGGCAGGCCTAACACATGCAAGTCGAGCGGCAGCGGGAAAGTAGCTTGCTACTTTTGCCGGCGAGCGGCGGACGGGTGAGTAATGCCTGGGAA
>NZ_JALIHH010000004.1:0-80589 GCF_022869435.1 Aeromonas sp. LsrichE-8G | reverse complement strand
AAAACTGGGAATAACGCCTTAAATGGCGAAGAAACGGTCTAAATAGGCTGATTCAAGGCATTTACGGGAGAAAAGATCGGCTCAAACTGAAAAAATGAAATGACTGAGTCAGCCGAGAAGAATTTCCCCGCTTATTCGCACCTTCCTTAGAAGACAATAAACAAGAGGGCAAACGCCCCCTTATTTATCAATATTCGACGCTGACAACCTACCTTAGTCAATCAGCCCCCGCAGCCGCAGGGCGGTCAGCAATTCATCCACCAGCGCTTCCACCGGCTTGCCAGCATTCAGCAGATGGATCTCCGGTTGCTCGGGGGCCTCATAGGCGGAGTCGATACCGGTAAAGTTGCGAATTTCCCCTGCCCGCGCTTTTTTGTAGAGCCCCTTGGGATCGCGCTCTTCACAAACAGCGAGCGGCGCATCGACAAAGACTTCGACAAACTCCCCTTCCCCCACGAGATTGCGCACCAGATCCCGTTCGGCACGAAATGGCGAGATAAAGGCGGTGAGCACGATAAGGCCCGCATCCACCATGAGTTTTGCCACCTCGCCGACCCGGCGGATATTCTCCTGGCGGGCGGCGTCATCGAAGCCCAGATCGCCACAGAGGCCGTGGCGCACATTGTCCCCATCCAGCAGATAGGTGTGCTTGCCCGAGGCGGCCAGCGCCTGCTCCAGTGCCCCCGCCAGGGTGGACTTGCCCGCCCCGGAGAGCCCGGTGAACCAGATCACCAGGGGCTTTTGCCCCTTCTGTTCGGCCCGGCTCTGTTTGTCGACGGCATGGGCATGCCACACGATATTGCTCATCCAACACTCCTTGATTGGCGCTCACGCCTCAAAACTTAAACTGTCCGGCACCACGGGGAGCCGCCTCGGACTATCAGCCGACAACGTGCTGATGCCATGGCATTGCTCATCCAACACTCCTTGATTGGCACTCACGCCTCAATACTGACACTGTCCGCTACCGCGGGAAGCCGCCTCGCACCATGAGGCGGCAAGGTGCTGATGCCCTGATATTGCGCATGCAACTCCCCCTGATTGGCGCTCACGCCCGGATGCCAGTGCCCTGGCATTCCCCTGCATCATAAGCAGCCTTGATAAAAGCCGCGTTAACATAAGCAGCCCTTAACACATTCCCCGGTATCAGACATTAAAACGGAAACAGCAGGGGCACCATGACGATCACCCCGATGCTGTAGGCCAGGGAGACCGGCAGGGCCAGCTTGAGATAATCCGGCATCTTGTAGTTGCCCGCCGCATAGACCATCAGGTTGGTCTGGTAGCCGTAGGGCAGGATAAAGCTGGAACTCGCACCGAACAGCACCGCCAGAATGAACGGCATGGTCGAAACGTCCATGCTGAGCGCCAGCTGGAATCCCATGGGAAAGGCCAGGGCCGCCGCCGCGTTGTTGCTCATCAGCTCCGTCAGCACCAGGGTAAACAGATAGATCCCCACGAAGGCGATAAAGGGACTGGCCCCGTTGAACTCCCCCATCAGCCAGTCGGCGATGAGCTTGGCCAGCCCGCTCTTCTCCAGCTGATCGGCGATGGCGAGCGCCCCGCCCACCACCAGCCAGATATCCAGCGGAAAGCGGCGGCGGATCTCGTCCAGGGTCAGGATGCGGGAGAAGAGCAGCACCACCAGCATCACCAGCAGCCCCTTGAAGAGCGGCACCAGATCCAGCACCGACAGGGTCAGCACCCCGAGGAACCCCGCCACCACGGCGGCGCTGCGCGTGGCATCGAGCCGGGTGGAGGCCTCCAGCCCGCTCACCACCACGAACTCGCGGGAGAGGGACTTGTTGCCAGCAAACTTGGGGCCGGGGGCCAGCAGCAGGGTATCCCCTGCGTGCAGTTCAATCTGGCCGAGGCCGCCGGTGAGCTGGGTCTCGCCCCGGCGCACCGCCAGCACCACCGCATCGAAGTGGGTACGAAACTCCGCATCCTTGATGGTCTGACCCACCAGGCGCGAGCTGTGGCTGACGATCACCTCCACCAGGTGCTGGCCGTTGAGACGGTGCTGGCCGTAGAGATCCAGCCCTTTGAGCTCCTGCAACACGCCGACGCTCTCCACGTCGCCACAAAACAGCAGCATGTCCCCCTCGTGCAGCTCGTGTTCCGGCTGCACAGGGCAGATCACCTGGTTGCCCCGGATGATCTCGGCGAGATAAAGGCTTTTCAGGCTGCGCAGGCCGTTCTCCTTGACGCTGCGCCCGGCCATCGGCGAGCCGGGGCCCACCTTGGCTTCGAGAAAATAGCCGGATTCCCGGCTCATCTCGGTGTCCTGCTCCGGCAGGTGGCGGGCAAACAGCAGCACGGCCACCAGGCCGGTCAGCAGAGTCCCTGCCCCCACCATGAAGAAGTCGAACATGCCGAGCGGCTTGGCCCCCATCTTGATGAGGAAGCTGTTGACGATGAGGTTGGTGGAGGTGCCGATCAGGGTCAGCACGCCGCCAAAGGTCGCCGCGAAGCACATGGGCAACAGCAGCCGGGAGGGCGCATGGTTGGGGTTGCGCTTGACCGCCCCCAGCATGGACGCCACCACGGCGGTGTTGTTGACGAACGCCGACAGGAAGGCGGTGGAAAACCACACCTTCACCAGCACCTTGTTGAAGGAGCCGGTGCCCACCAGGTTGGCAAACCAGCTCATGACCCGGGTCTTCTCCACCGCGAGCGACACCAGCAGCAGCAACACCAGGGTCAGCAGGGCACTGTTGGTGTAGCCCGCCACCACGGCGTTGATGTCCGCCAGGCCGCTCAGGTAGGTGATGAGCACGGCGCCCGAGAAGAGCAGCGCCGGCCGGAGTTTGCCCTGGATCAGCAGGGCGACGAGGGCAGCCAGCAGACCCAGCACCAGGGATTGTTGCCAGGTCATGGGCTTACTCCTTGCCGGAATCGTTGCTGATGGTCAGCGCCTGCCAGTGGGGGAAGTGCTTGCGCACCAGGGCGTTGAGCTCCACTTCGAACTCGCTGTATTGCCCTGCCATCACCTTGGCCGCCAGCCCTTCCACTATCATGCCGGCGCCCACGGTGACGTTGGTCAGCCGGTCGATGAGGATGAAGCTGCCGGTGTCGCGGATCTCCTTGTAGGGGTCGAACGCCACCGGGTCGGTGAGGCTGAATTCGCACAGGCCGATCTCGTTGAGCTTGAGCTCGGAGGCGGGCAGCTCGTCGAGCTTGTTGATCTCGATGCGGTGGCGGATGGCCTCCACCTGGCCACGGCTCTTCTTGGTGGCCAGCTTGACGTCATAGACCCGGCCCGGTTGCAGGGACTCTTCCCCCATCCAGACGATGTGAGCCAGCACGTTCTGGGTCACCTGGGGCTTTTTCGCCGCATCCACCAGCAGGTCGCCCCGGCTGATGTCGATTTCGTCCGCGAAGGTGACCGTGATGGCCTGACCCGGCAGGGCGTACTCCAGATCCCCGTCGAAGGTGACGATGCGGGTCACCGTGCTCTCCTTGCCGGACGGCAGCACGGCAAGCTTGTCGCCCACCCGCAGGATGCCGGAGGCCAAGGTCCCCGCGAAGCCGCGAAAATCGAGGTTGGGGCGGTTCACGTACTGCACCGGCAGGCGCACCGGGTGACGCTCCAGCTCGCGCTCCACTTCGGCAGACTCCAGCAAGGAGAGCAGGGTCTCGCCCTGATACCAGGCCAGCTTGTCGCTCGGGTTCACCACGTTGTCGCCGTCCAGGGCCGAGACCGGCACGATGTGGATGGTGTCGACGCTGAGCTTCTTGGCGAATTCGCGGTACTCCAAGCTGATGCGATCGAACACCTCCTGGCTGAACTCCACCAGGTCCATCTTGTTCACTGCCACCACGAACTGCTTGATGCCGAGCAGGCTCGCGATAAAGCTGTGGCGGCGGGTCTGATCCAGCACCCCCTTGCGGGCGTCGATCAGGATGATGGCCAGATCGCAGGTGGAGGCGCCGGTAGCCATGTTGCGGGTGTACTGCTCATGGCCCGGGGTATCCGAGATGATGAATTTGCGCTTGGCGGTGGAGAAATAGCGGTAGGCCACGTCGATGGTGATGCCCTGCTCGCGCTCCGCCTGCAGGCCGTCCACCAGCAGGGCCAGGTCCAGCTTCTCGCCGGTGGTGCCGAGCTTCTGGCTGTCGGACTCCAGCGCTTTGAGCTGATCTTCATAGATCTGCTGGGAGTCGTGCAGCAGGCGGCCGATGAGGGTGCTCTTGCCGTCGTCCACGCTGCCGCAGGTGAGAAAACGCAGCAGGCTCTTGTGCTGCTGAGCGTGCAGGTAGGCTTCAATGCCCTGCTCGCTGATGGCGGTCTGAATGTGGTTGTTCATGTTGCGATTCCTTAGAACATTTTTTAGAAATAGCCCTGACGCTTCTTCTGCTCCATGGAGCCTGCCTGATCGTGGTCGATGAGCCGCCCTTGCCGCTCGCTCGAGGTGGTGATCAGCATCTCTTCGATGATCTCCGGCAGGGTGGTGGCATTGGATTCGATGGCCCCGGTCAGCGGGTAGCAGCCGAGGGTACGGAAGCGCACCAGCTCCTGCTTCACTTCGTCTTCCGGGCCGATGGGCATGCGATCGTCATCCACCATGATCTTGATGCCGCCGCGATCCACCACGGGGCGCATGGCCGCGAAGTAGAGCGGGACTATGTCGATGTTCTCGAGATAGATGTATTGCCAGATGTCCAGCTCGGTCCAGTTGGAGAGCGGGAAGACACGGATGCTCTCCCCCTTGTTGACCTGGCTGTTGTAGACGCGCCACAGCTCCGGGCGCTGGTTCTTCGGATCCCAGCGGTGGGACTTGTCACGGAAGGAGTAGACGCGCTCCTTGGCGCGGGATTTCTCCTCGTCGCGGCGGGCACCACCGAAGGCGGCGTCGAAGCCGTATTTGTTGAGCGCCTGCTTGAGCCCCTCGGTCTTCATGATGTCGGTGTGCTTGCTGCTGCCGTGCACGAAGGGGTTGATGTCCATGGCCAGACCGTCCGGGTTCTTGTGGACGATGAGATCCAGCCCGTACTTCTTGGCGGTCTCGTCCCGGAACTTGATCATCTCCTTGAACTTCCAGTTGGTGTCCACGTGGAGCATGGGGAAGGGGATCTTGCCCGGGTAGAAGGCCTTGCGGGCCAGGTGCAGCATGACGGAGGAGTCCTTGCCGATGGAGTACATCATCACCGGGTTTTCAAATTCGGCGGCCACCTCGCGGATGATATGGATGCTCTCGGCTTCCAGTTGCTGCAGGTGAGTCAGTCGCTCGCGGGTGACACCTGCACGGATGCTCTGTGCATCGGATGGCTGCAGTTGGGTCAGTCTTTCACGGTCCATGTCTGGGTCCTCGGTTCATTGCTATCGCACCTGCTCGGGGCGCGGTGTTGGTTCAGTTCGGTGCCGCCTTGGCCGCACCGTCAAATCGATTCGGGTCTCGCCTCTCAGGCCAGGCTCACCAGCTTGAGTTCGTGGCCGCTTTCTGCCTCCTGCCCTTGCCCCTGTTCGCCAAACCAGGCGAGTTGCTGGCGCAGGGCCACCACTTCACCGATGACGATAAGCGACGGGCTCACCGCCTGCTGGGCCAGCTCGGCCAGATCCGCCAAGGTGCCGGTCAGCACCCGCTGGCGGGCCGTGGTGCCCCGCTCGATGATGGCGATGGGGGTGGCGGCGCGTCGGCCATGGCTTACCAGTTGCTGCTGGATATGCTCGGAGCGCATCAGCCCCATGTAGATGACCAGGGTCTGGTTGGTGGCTGCAAGCTGCTGCCAATCGGGCTCCTTGCCCTCCTTCTGGCAGTGGCCGGTGATGAAGACGGCGCTCTGGGCATGGTCGCGGTGGGTGAGCGGAATGCCCGCATAGGCGGTGGCACCGGCGGCGGCGGTGATGCCGGGCACCACGGAGAAGGGAATGCCCTCCTCGGCCAGCACTTCCAGCTCCTCGCCGCCACGACCGAACATGAAGGGATCGCCCCCCTTGAGGCGCACCACCCGGTTACCCGCTTTGGCGTATTCCACCAGCAGGCGATTGGTCTCTTCCTGGGGCACGCTGTGGGCACCCGCCTTCTTGCCGACCGACACCAGGGTGGCGTCGCGGCGCACCAGGTCCAGGATCTCGGGGGAGACCAGCTGGTCATAGAGCACCACTTCGGCCTGCTGGATCTGTTGCAGCGCCTTGAGGGTCAGCAGGCCAGGATCCCCCGGGCCCGCCCCTACCAGCACCACTTCTCCCACTTCGGTACGGGCTTTGTCCAGTCCCTCGTTCAGCCACTGCTCGGCACCCTGCCAATCGGCTTTCTCAATCAGACCGGCCAGGGTGTTGGAGGCAAAGGCGCGCTCCCAGAAGCGGCGGCGATCGGAGAGGGAGGCCAGCACCTGCTTGGCCCGGCGGCGCACCCGGCCGGAGAGCTCCGCCAGACCGCCAAGATGGCGGGGCAGCAGGCTCTCGAGCCGCTCGCGCAACAGGCGCACCAGCACGGGGGCCTTGCCGCCGCTGGAGACAGCCACCACGATGGGGCTGCGATCGATGATGGAGGGAAAGATAAAGCTGGAGCGCTCGGGGTCATCCACCAGGTTGACGAACAGACCGCGCTCGGTGGCGCTCTGGTAGACCAGAGCGTTGACCTCGAGATCGTCGGTCGCGGCCACCACCAGGATCTGCCCTGCCAGGTGGGCCGGGTCGAAACGCGCCGCCACATGGGTGAAGCGACCGGAAAATTCATGGAACTCGGGCTCGATCGCGGGAGAGACCAGGGTGATCCGGGCACCTGCCGCCAGCAGCAGGCGCGCCTTGCGCAGGGCAACCTCGCCCCCGCCCACCAGCAGTACCGGGCGGCCTTCCAACCTGGCAAACATAGGTAAATAATCCATCAGGGCCCGCTCCTCGGCATCGCGACATCTGGGGCGACTATAGGCAGGAGCGCTTATCCCTCAAAATAATAAAAAATGCTCTTTAATGCGTTTTGGTAATTAGTAAAGCCGTGTGGCGGCAATAGAGAAGCGAATCTGCTTGTGGTGGATGGCACCAGACCCTAGGCTAGTGAAAGTGTTTCATAAGGAGCTTAATCATGAATGAGTCATTGATTGTATTGGGGATCTTCATATTCCTGGTACTCGCCACCCTGAGTGCCGGCATCAAGATAGTGCCCCAGGGTTACAACTGGACCGTGGAGCGCTTCGGCCGCTACACCCGCACCCTCTCCCCGGGCCTCAACCTGCTGATCCCCTACATCGACCGCATCGGCCACAAGATCATCATGATGGAGCAGGTGCTGGACATCCCGGCCCAGGAGGTGATCTCCCGGGACAACGCCAACGTCACCATCGACGCCATCAGCTTCGTGCAGGTAGTGGATGCCCGCAAGGCGGGCTACGAGGTCAACGATCTCACCAGCGCCATCCGCAATCTCACCATGACCAACATGCGGACCGTGCTCGGCGCCATGGAGCTGGACGAAATGCTCTCCCAGCGCGACACCATCAACGAGAAGCTGCTGCGCACCATGGATGCGGCCACCGCCCCCTGGGGCATCAAGGTGACCCGGATCGAGATCAAGGATGTGCGCCCGCCCCTCGCCCTGGTGGAAGCCATGAACGCCCAGATGAAGGCCGAGCGCCAGAAGCGGGCCGAGGTGCTGGAGGCCGAAGGGGTGCGCCAGTCCAAGATCTTGAAGGCCGAGGGGGAGAAGCAGTCCCAGATCCTGAAAGCCGAAGGTGAGCGTCAGGCCGCCTTCCTCGCCGCCGAAGCGCGGGAGCGGGCCGCCGAGGCGGAAGCCAAGGCGACCCACATGGTCTCCCAGGCGATTGCCGAGGGCGACATGCAGGCCATCAACTACTTCGTAGCCCAGAAATACACCGAGGCCCTGGCCCGCATCGGTGAAGGCCCCAACAGCAAGATCATCATGATGCCCCTGGAAGCGGGCAGCCTGATAGGCTCGGTGGCGGGCATGGCCGAGCTGTTCAACAAAGACGGCAAGGCGGGCAAATCATGACAGCCCTGTTCGAGGGGCTGACCCACTGGCACTGGCTGGGACTCGGCTTCGTGCTGCTGGCCATCGAGGTGATGGGGTCGGTGGGCTTTCTGCTCTGGACCGGCATCGCCGCCCTGGAGGTGGGACTCTTGCTGCTGGTCTGGCCCTTCGGCTGGCAGGCGCAGTTGCTGCTCTTCGCCCTGCAATCCCTGCTCACCACCTGGGCCTGGTGGCGCTGGCAGCATCGCCGGGATCGCTCCGGGCTGGATGCCGCCGCCCCCATCAACGAGCGGATGCAAAGCTACATGGGCCGCGAGCTGACCCTGCTGGACGAGGTCAGCCAGGGAATGAGCCGGGTGCATCTGGACGACACCGTCTGGACGGTGCGCTGCAACGCGCCGCTGCCGGCTGGCAGCCGGGTCAAGGTGGTGGGGGCCGACTCCCACATCCTGCTGGTGGAACCCCTCGGCTGACCGGGCAACGCCCCGTCATGGCTATAAAAAAACGGGCCCGGCGCGAGTGCGCCGGGCCCGTTTTTCAATGAGGTGCTGGCTTAGTTGGCCTTGGCATCGCTCACGGCAGCTTCAGCCTTGGTGGCCACGTCAGCGGCAGCCTTCTCGACAGTAGCGGAAGCTTCGGAAGCAGCCTTCTCGACGGTAGCAGACGCTTCGCTAGCGGCTTTCTCGACAGTGGCAGCAACGTCTGCGGCCGGGGTCGCAGCCGGAGCGGCAGCTTCTTCTTTCTGACCACAGGCGGTCAACATCAGACCCAGGATACCGGCTACCAGTACTTTGTTCATGTGCATACCCTCAAAAAAAGATGGAGAGATGGTGCAGGGACCATCACTGTACGCCCCGGCTCCTGTCGGCACACCGGCCGCTGGAGCCCGAAGGCGCGCGAAATATATCCCCATATGCGGCCGATGAAAACGCGTATCACAATGATATTTTCTCGTTGGCATGATAAGAAACACTGCTGCAACGACAAATATTAATATAAAACACCCATTCACCACCAAATTCGCACAACAAATCGCCAATTACCTGGCAATTGCCAGTCAGCCATTGTCTTTCTGTCAGGCTCTCGGCGCAGCCGGATTACGCCGTCAGTCAGACAGCTTCTGACAAGGCAGGCGCTGCCCCTGCTGGTCGCTCTCCCGGGCCAGGTCCAGCAAGGCCATCACCGCCAGGGCCTCGTCGGCCGGCACCGGGTTCTCCCCTTCTCCCCGGATGGCGGCGCAGACACCGCGATAGTAGGCGCCGTAGTCCCCCGCCTCGCCAGCCACGGTCTGCTGCAGGAGCTGACCGTCCCGGATCTGGCTGAGCTGGCCGGGGGCGGGATCCACGCCCCAGTCCGCCGCCGGAGGCCGCTTGCCCTCCTTGAGCTGCTCCTCCTGCACGTCCATGCCGAACTTGATGAAGGAGCCCTGACTGCCGTGCACCACGAAGCGGGGCATCACGGCCGACACCAGACAACTGCCGTGCAGAATGACCCGCATCTCGCCATAACCCAGCACCACATGGAAGTAGTCGTCCGCCAGGGCCCCGGGGCGCTGCTTGCCCAGATCCGCCTGCAACCAGTCCGGCTGGCCGAACAGCTGGAGCGACTGATCGAGGATATGAGGGCCGAGATCGAACCAGAGACCGGAGCCCGGGCCGCCCGCCTCGCGCCAGCGCTGGCGCACCTCGGGGCGATAACGGTCGAAGTGGGATTCGAACTGGGCAACTTGCCCCAGCGCCCCCTCCGCCAGCAGACGGCGCACCGTGAGGAAATCCCCGTCCCAGCGTCGGTTGTGGAAGATGCTGAGCAGCCGCTGCTGCTTCTCCGCCAACTCGACCAGCGCCTTCGCTTCGGCCAGATCCAGGGCAAACGGCTTGTCGATCACCACGTGCTTGCCCGCCAGCAGGGCCTCGCGAGCGATGGGGGCATGGGTGTCGTTGGGGGTGGCGATCACCACCAGATCGAGGCTGTCATCGGCCAGCACCTGCTCCAGGGTGCCGACCCGGGTGCCGGGCAACGCGGCCTGAACCTTGGCGGCATCCCGGCTCACCACCCAGCGCAGGGTCAGGCCCGGGGTCGTGGCCAGGAAGGGGGCGTGAAAGGTCTGTCCTGCGAAGCCGTATCCCACCAGGGCGGCGTTGATTGTGTGGCTCATCCGGTTTTCTCCACGGGTCTGTGATCATGCGAGGCAGGCGGGTCGCCTGAAAAAGAGAAGGGGGCTCAAGGCCCCCTGAGTGTGCTCATCAGAGCACAGGATTTATTGCAAACACAAGCGGCGACCCTGGCGGGTCATCAGCATCACCAGCGGGGGCAGCAGCAGCCACATGTGCAGGGCCAGCTGGCTCAGGGGATCCGGCATCAGCCAACCGGTGATCCCCACCAGGGCGCCGGAGCCGCTCATCTGGAACAGGCCGAGCAGGGCGGCCGCAGTCCCGGCGCAGTGGCCGAAGGGGGCCAGCGCCATACCCGCGGCGGCGCCCAGGATCATCGCAAAACCGATGCTGGAGAGGAACACCGGGCCCATCATGGCCAGCGGGTGCGGGATGTGCATGGCCAGGGTCAGGGTGATGGCGGAGAGCAGCAGCACCAGCAGGCCGATGCGCAGGGTCCGTCTTGGCCCTACCCGGGCGATGAAACGCGGGGCCAGGAAGCAGGCCAGGATGTTGAGGGCCGCATTGGCGGTAAACCAGTGGCTGAAGCCGCTCATGTCCAGCCCCAGGGTTACCATCAGTTGTACCGGCGCCGCCGTCACGTAGGCGAGGATCACCGCCATCGCCAGCATGCACAGCGCCGCGTTGAACAGGAAGCTCGGGGAGCGCAGCACCGGGCTGTAGCGGGACCAGCTGATGAGCGGGCCAGCACTGCTGGTCTCCTCAGGGCGGGTTTCCGGCATCCGCCACAGCAGCCAGCTGCCGACCACGACGGCATAACCCGCCATGAACCAGAAGTTCGCCGACCAGCCCGCCTTGGCGGTGAGCCAGCCACCCAGCAGGGGCGCCAGTGCAGGGATGAAGCAGATGGCACCGTTCAGATAGGAGATCATCTGACCGCTCTTCTTGGGGCCATAGCTGTCACGGACCACCGAGAAGGCGGCCACCGAGGTGGCGCAGGCCCCGAAGCCTTGCAGCACTCGCGCCAGCATCAGCTCGCCCAGGCTGGCGGCAAAGCCGGCTGCCAGGGCGCTCAGGCCGTAGAGCAACACACCGCCAAGGGCAATGGGTTTGCGCCCGTAGCGATCGGCGAGCGGCCCCACCAGCAGTTGCCCCAGCCCCATGCTGAACAGGAACCAGGTGATGGTGCCCTGCATCAGGGTCACTTCGGCCCCCAGCTGCTCGGCCATCTGGGGGATGGCAGGCAGATAGATGTCGATGGCCAGCGGGCTGAACAACACCAGGAGTACAAGCAAAAGAATCAATGGCATCAGTCACCTCAAGCCCTAGGAATATCGATTGGGCCGCGAGTCTACTGACTCAGAGTAATGAATTGAAATGGTATTTAATCACTTCGGTTATTCCCTGCTGGAAACATGTATCTCTTCCACCTCTCAGGGGGTGGAACCCGGATCCCCGTTGGCACCGGATCCCGGGCAATTGGCGCTTTTACTAAACCCCTCCCCCGCATAGAATGCGCAGATTATTTTTGCGGAGGTGTGTGATGAACAAGCTTGTCCTGGCAACAGGGAACCAGAAAAAGGTGAAGGAATTGGCCGCCATGCTGGCCGATATGAAGATCCAGGTGATCCCGCAGAGCGAGTTTGCAGTCTCCGATGCCGACGAGACCGGCACCACCTTCGTCGAGAATGCCATCATCAAGGCCCGCCACGCCGCCCGCGTCACCGGCCTGCCCGCCGTGGCCGACGACTCCGGTCTGGAAGTGGATCTGCTGCACGGCCGCCCCGGCGTCTACTCCGCCCGTTTTGCCGGTGCCGGTGCCAGCGACAAGGAGAACATCGACAAACTGCTGGCCGAGCTCAAGGGCGCGCCGGATTACCTGAAAAGCGCCCGCTTCTGGTGCGTGCTGGTCTACATGCGCCACGCCGACGATCCCACCCCCATCATCTGCCAGGCGAGCTGGGAGGGGATGATCATCGACGAACCCCGCGGTCAGCACGGCTTCGGCTACGACCCGGTGTTCTTCGTGCCCGACCACGACTGCACCTCGGCCCAGATGCCGGCGGAGCTCAAGAACCAGCTCAGCCACCGTGGCCAGGCGCTGGCCAAGCTCAAAGCGGCCCTGGCGGCGGTCAACTAAAGCGCTGTCTCCCGCCGCGTTGTCATCTACAATGGGGGCCGTCGGCCCCCGTTTCGTTCGCGGCGCCCCGCCCGTTGTCACCGGCAACCAGGGCCACCCGACCCCATTTGATTGTTGAATACTGGAAATCCCATGCTGCAACTGCCGCCCCTCTCCCTCTATATCCACGTGCCCTGGTGCGTCCAGAAGTGCCCCTACTGCGACTTCAACTCCCACGCCCAGAAGGGGGAACTGCCCCACCTCGAGTACGTGGCGGCCCTGCTGGAGGATCTGGAGCAGGATCTGCACTGGGCCCAGGGGCGCCCCCTCTCCTCCATCTTTATCGGTGGCGGCACGCCGAGCCTGCTCTCCGTCGACGCCATGCAGGCGCTGCTGGACGGGGTGCGCGCACGGATCGCACTGACCCCGGACTGCGAGATCACCATGGAGGCCAACCCGGGCACGGTGGAGGCGGACAAGTTCGCCGGCTTCCAAAAAGCGGGCATCAACCGCATCTCCATCGGGGTGCAGAGCTTCCAGCAGGAGAAATTGACCCGGCTCGGTCGCATTCACGGCCCCGAGGAGGCGCGCAAGGCCGCCGAACTGGCCCACGCCATCGCGCTTCCCACCTTCAACCTGGATCTGATGCACGGCCTGCCGGATCAGAGCCTGGACGATGCGCTCTACGACCTGCAGCAGGCCATCGACTGCGCGCCGCCGCACCTCTCCTGGTATCAGCTCACCATAGAGCCGAACACGGCATTCGCCTCCAAGCCTCCCACGTTGCCGGAAGATGACACCCTGTGGGACATCTACGAGCAAGGCCACGCCATGCTGACCGCCCGGGGCTATCAGCAGTACGAGATCTCGGCCTATGCCAAAGAGGGGTATCAGTGCCGTCACAACCTCAACTACTGGCGCTTTGGCGACTATCTGGGGATCGGCTGCGGCGCCCACGGCAAGGTGACGGATCTTGCCAACCAGCAGATCCTGCGCACTGCCAAGGTGAAGCATCCGAAAGGTTATCTGGATCCGAGCCGCCCCTATCTGGACAGCCAATGGCAGGTGAGCGCGGACGATCTGCCCCTCGAGTACTTCATGAACCGGTTCAGATTGTTTGAACCCGCCCCCAAGGCGGAGTTCGAGGCCTTCACAGGGCTACCGCTGGAGCGGGTAGAGACCATGCTCGCCATCGCCCGGACCAAGGAGCTGATCGAGGATCTCGGCGACAGCTGGCAACTCACGTCCCTCGGGCATCGCTACCTCAACGTGCTGCTCGAACTCTTTATGGACGAGTGAGCACGGGTTCACTCTCTTGCGTCAAGACCGCAAGTCAGCACCAGCGAATAGAAAAACAATCAGGGCGCCATTGGCGCCCTGATTGTGTTAGCTGATGCCTTGCGGCAGAAACCCGCTCAGCAGCAGACGCTTACCATCTGCTGTTGGCCGGGCTCCCACCGCTTGCCGTGCTTGGCCTTGCGCTGATAGCTGCCCTTGCCCTTCTTGCTCGGCTCGACCCTGGCCTGGAACAGGGGGGAGGTCACCAGTGCCTTGAGGTGGTTGTCCTGAATGATGCCGCGCTGATGTTCGCAGGCGGGTTCGGCGGTGACACAGGTCACCTTCTTCTTGGCCATATGGGCTCCTTGATGGGGTTGTCGTGTTTGCCTATCGTCCCTGCCTGGAAGGGCAGGTGGCGAAAAACGCGCCGATTGTGCGCCTCTTGCCTCCCCCGTGCAAGCTGTCAGGCGGGGTGATAGATAACCCGCACCAGGCCGCTTGGCAGCACGGCGCTCGACACCGGTCTCAACCCTGCGGGGAGAGGCCTGGTAAAGAGCGGGATCCCGCCCCCCAGGGTGACCGGCACCCAGAACAGGGTCAGCTCGTCCACCAGGGCCCCCTGCAGACCCTGCCTCACCAGCTCCCCGCCATCCAGATAGAGGTGACGGCTTCCCCCCTGCCACAACTCATCCAGCACCTGCGCCAGCGCAGCTCAGTGCTCATGGTCGTGGTGCTCGTGGCGGGAAGGGGCGCCGGACTCCAGGGTCTCGAGGATGGCGCAGTGCTCCGCCGAGCGCGGGCCGCCGCAGCAGATGTCGGAGAGGGCCTTCAGGTTCTCGCGAAAACGGGTCAGCTCCAGGAGCTTCTGCTCCACCTGTTCGAGCTTGGTGTCGGCCACCGCCTTTACCTCCTGGCAGGTGACCTTGGCCTTGTTGGTGTCCAGGGCGAGCAGCTCGCCGATGTCCGCGAGGGAGAAGCCCACCGACTTGGCGCGGATGATGAACTCCAGTCGCCGCCTGTCCTGCTCCCCGTAGAGGCGATAGCCGGATTCGTTGCGAATGCCCGGCGAGATGAGGCCGTTCTTCTCGTAAAAGCGCAGGGTGTCGGCCTTCACCCCGCACGCCTTGGCCAGTTCACCGATCCGATACATGGTCCTCTCCCCCCGCATGACATTCCCGACATGGTACTCAATATAAACCGGCCTCCACTATCACCTCTTTGCCCGGCGATTGCCAGTCAAAGGCAGGAAAGCAGCAGCTAACCCCTCACTTGCCGACCATTTATCCCCAAAACACTGAAAAGACAAACGTTTCACAAAAATTCACCAGAAAACGTTTAACGCCGCATCCCACAAGGGTTTGTCTCTTTAAAAAATCCACCACAGGTCACATTTTTTGTGTAGAATACGCGCCCACAAGAGAGCGTCGCGTCAAGCGGGCATTTCCTAAAACGCTTTTGCCAACGGCCGCCCCGGGCGAGAGTGGTTTGCGAAATCCCCCACTTCCATTTATTTGGGGACTCTCTGTGTGTTGAGCCTCGCCTCCCATGGAACGGTCCCCGTTATGCTGAGGACGATAGTGTGATGGAACAAGCTCGACCCATTCGCCGTGCACTGCTGAGTGTGTCTGACAAGACTGGCATCCTGGAATTTGCCAAGGCACTCGATGCGCGTGGTGTGGCCCTGCTCTCCACCGGTGGTACCGCCAAGCTGCTGGCCGATGCGGGCCTGCCGGTGACCGAGGTGTCCGACTACACCGGATTCCCCGAGATGATGGACGGCCGGGTCAAGACCCTGCATCCCAAGGTACACGGCGGCATTCTCGGCCGTCGCGACCGGGATGACGCCATCATGGCCGAGCACGCTATCTCCCCCATCGACATGGTCGTCGTCAACCTCTATCCCTTCGCCGCCACCGTGGCCAAAGCCGGTTGCACCCTGGAAGACGCCGTCGAGAACATCGACATCGGCGGCCCGACCATGGTCCGCTCCGCTGCCAAGAACCACAAGGACGTCACCATCGTCGTCAAGGCCTCCGACTATGACCGCGTCATCGCCGAGATGGATGACAACGGCAACAGCCTGACCCTCTCCACCCGCTTCGATCTGGCCATCGCCGCCTTCGAGCACACCGCCGCCTACGACGGCATGATCGCCAACTACTTCGGCACCCTGGTGCCCTCCTACGGCGAAAACAAGGAAGGCGACGAAGAGTCCCGCTTCCCCCGCACCTTCAACAGCCAGTTCATCAAGAAGCAGGACATGCGCTACGGCGAGAACAGCCACCAGGCTGCCGCCTTCTACGCCGAAGAGCAGGCCGCGCCGGGCTCGGTGGCAAGCGCCATCCAGCTGCAGGGCAAGGCCCTCTCCTACAACAACATCGCCGACACCGATGCGGCGCTGGAGTGCGTGAAGGAGTTCAGCGAACCGGCCTGCGTCATCGTTAAGCATGCCAACCCCTGCGGCGTCGCCATCGGTGACGACCTGCTGGCAGCCTACGATCGCGCCTACCAGACCGACCCCACCTCGGCCTTTGGCGGCATCATCGCCTTCAACCGCGAACTGGACGGCGAGACCGCTGCGGCCATCGTTGCCCGCCAGTTCGTGGAAGTGATCATCGCTCCCAGCATCAGCCAGGCAGCCCGCGAGGCGGTCGCCGCCAAGCAGAACGTGCGCCTGCTGGAGTGCGGCCAGTGGACTGCCCCGGCGCAAGGCTTTGACTTCAAGCGCGTCAACGGCGGCCTGCTGGTGCAGGAGCGCGATCTGGGCATGGTGACGCTCGGGGATCTGACCGTGGTCAGCCAGCGTCAGCCTACCGAGGCCGAGCTGCAGGATCTGCTGTTCTGCTGGAAGGTCGCCAAGTTCGTCAAATCCAACGCCATCGTCTACGCCAAGAACGGCCAGACCATCGGCGTCGGCGCCGGCCAGATGAGTCGCGTCTACTCTGCCAAGATCGCCGGTATCAAGGCCGAGGATGAAGGGCTGACCGTGGCGGGCTCCGTCATGGCCTCCGACGCCTTCTTCCCGTTCCGCGACGGCATCGATGCCGCCGCTGCCGCGGGCATCTCCTGCGTCATCCAGCCAGGTGGCTCGATGCGCGACCAGGAGGTGATCGACGCCGCCAACGAACACGGCATGTGCATGGTGTTCACCAACATGCGTCATTTCCGTCACTGACAGCCCAGGGCCGCCGATGGCGGCCCTGCCTCTTTAGCACCGGATCCTTTCCACTGGCAGTGCCACCGCAGCGCCAGTGAACTCAGACAGAAGCGAGCGAGACGATGAAAGTACTGATCATTGGCAACGGCGGCCGTGAACACGCCCTGGCCTGGAAGGCCAAACACTCCCCCCTGGTGACCCAGGTCTTCGTGGCACCGGGCAATGCGGGCACCCAGCTTGAGCCGGGCATCGAGAACGTCGCCATCCAGGCCACCGACATCGAGGGCCTGCTGGCCTTCGCCAAGGCGAACCAGATCGGCCTCACCATCGTCGGACCGGAAGCCCCCCTGGTGAAAGGGGTGGTCGATGCCTTCCGCGCCGCCGATCAGACCATCTTCGGCCCGACCGCCGCCGCTGCCCAGCTGGAAGGCTCCAAGGCCTTCACCAAGGACTTCCTGGCCCGCCACGCCATTCCCACCGCCGATTACCAGAACTTCACCGAGGTGGAGCCGGCGCTGGCCTATCTGCGCGAGAAGGGCGCCCCCATCGTCATCAAGGCCGACGGTCTGGCCGCTGGCAAAGGGGTGATCGTCGCCATGACCCTCGACGAGGCGGAAGCGGCGGTGCGTGACATGCTCTCCGGCAATGCCTTCGGCGATGCTGGCGCCCGGGTGGTGATCGAGGAGTTCCTGGACGGGGAAGAGGCGAGCTTCATCGTCATGGTGGACGGCGAGCACGTGCTGCCCATGGCCACCAGCCAGGATCACAAGCGCGCCTTCGACGGCGACACCGGCCCCAACACCGGCGGCATGGGGGCTTACTCCCCGGCCCCCGTGGTGACCGACGAAGTGCACCAGCGCGTGATGGAACGGGTGATCATGCCGACCGTGCGCGGCATGGCGGCCGAGGGCAACGTCTACACCGGCTTCCTCTACGCCGGCCTGATGATCGATGCCGAGGGCAACCCCAAGGTGATCGAGTTCAACTGCCGCTTCGGCGACCCCGAAACCCAGCCCATCATGCTGCGGATGCAGTCCGATCTGGTGGATCTCTGCCTCGCCGCCTGCGCCGGCCAGCTGGATCAGAAGGAAGCCGTCTATGACCCCCGTGCCGCCATCGGCGTGGTGCTGGCGGCGGGTGGCTATCCCGGCGACTACACCAGCAACCACCCCATCAGCGGTCTGCCGGTGGACGAAGTGGCAGGGGAGAAGGTGTTCCATGCAGGCACCCGCCTGGAAGGACACACCAGCCTGACCCAGGGTGGCCGCGTGCTGTGCGCCACCGCCCTCGGCCACACGGTGCAGGAAGCCCAGCAGCGGGCCTATGCCCTGGCTGGCCGCATCCAGTGGGACGGCATCTTCTATCGCAAGGACATCGGCTGGCGTGCCATCGAGCGCGAGCAGGCCGAATAAGGGCCGGATCCCGATCACTCAAAGGGCCTGCGGGCCCTTTTTTTGTTGCACGGCGTCTGTACGGGCAGTGAAATCGTCCATGGATTATGACTTTAAAAAACAAAAACACCTGAAAAACTCACCTGACGTTAAAAAACCGATGTGTGATAAATAATGGCAGCATGATTCACTGCCTGCGGGCCCCTTCCCGGACCAGATGCGCGCCCTTGTATCCCTGCCGGAGGCGAGATCCGGTGGCCGTTCTCTTTCGGCTACATTCCCACAGCAATCCCCTGCACAATTCGTCACAATTGGTCGCACTTTCTTCATACAATGATCGCCCTTTCATGGCATCATGATGCGTGAAACCGCACTCAAATGAGTGCTATAACAACCTGCAATCTCGTCGTCTCATAAGGAAATCCCATGCTGAAAACTGTGCGTCCCCTGCTGCTGCCCCTGATGTTCGGCCTGATGGCCCTGCCTGCCATGGCCGGCGATCTGGAGCAGCCGATGAAGAAGATCGGCTTCAACTACAAGCAGGCCGTCAAGGCCGACGACGCGGCCACCATGGAGAAATACATCAAGGAGATGAAGGCCCAGCTGGACGTCGCCAAGAGCAAGAACATGCCCGCCGCCAAGAAGGAGAAGTTCCTGGAAGGCATGACCGAAGTGCAGAGCGAGCTGGATGCCAGCCTGGCAGCCCTCCAGGCCGGTGACGAAGCCAAGGCGCGCGAGCACCTGGCCAAGGTCAACGACCTGAAGAAGGAGTACCACAACTATGCCAAGCAAAAAGGCTGATCCCTTCCACTGGGATGCTCTGGTGCGCCTCACCCACTGGGGTGTGGCGGCCATCTGTATCGGCAACCTCTGGCTCAACGAGGCGGGCGAGGAGTGGCACGAGCGGATGGGATACGCCGTCATGGTGCTCATCGGCATACGCCTGCTGTGGGGGCTCACCTTCGCTCGCGGCCACGCCCGCCTGCGCGCCCTCATCCCGAGCCGGGAGGATTTTCGCCATCAGGCCGACGCCCTGCGCGAACGGACCCCGCCCACCCCGGGCCATCACGGCAGCGGCAAGCTGGCGGTCTGGGCACTCTGGCTGCTGGTACTCGCCACCGCAGGGACCGGCTGGTTCCAGAACACCGAGACCGGCTTCGATCTGGGGGCGGACGACTGGCACGAGTGGTGCACCTGGGCACTCCAGGGTATGATCGCCCTGCACCTGTGCGCCATCGCCTACACCTCCTGGCGCCAGCGCAGCAACCTGGTCACCCGCATGCTGCCAGGGCGTCGTGCCCGGGCCAGTGCCGGGCAGCAGGAACCCAACGTCTGAACGTTCACGGGGCCCTGCGGGGCCCCTGTTCATCCCCTTCGCTACCCGCTTGACGGGATCTCGCACCGATCTGCTCCCCTCTGCATCCTCCTGCTGCCACCGAATGGCATGAAAGCATTTTCATTCACATTTCTTAATTAATTCAGCTTGTTCGATTTTCAACCACATCGATTTCATGAATGCTACGGAGCTGAACGAGGTTGTTTGTTGTCCGTTCCACTACACGACAGTGATACGTCAATAACAAGATCGAAGGGAAAATCGTCATGCACAACACACTGTTTCGAACCGCCCTGCTGGCGGCGGCACTCGGCTCTTTCAGCCACACTGCCAGCGCCGAAGGAGTCATGGTTCACCTGTTCCAATGGAAGTTCAACGACATCGCCAACGAGTGCGAGACCGTGCTCGGGCCCAAGGGGTTCGGTGGCGTCCAGATCACCCCACCCGCCGAGCACAAGCAGGGCAGCCAGGTCTGGTGGACCGTCTATCAACCGGTCAGCTTCAAGAATTTCAACAGCTTCGGCGGTAGCGAGGCAGAGCTCAGGAGCATGATCGCCCGCTGCAACGCGGCCGGGGTCAAGGTCTATGCCGACGCCGTCTTCAACCAGCTGGCATCGGGTTCGGGCACCGCCACCGGCGGCGGCAGCTACAACTCGGGGCAATACCAATATCCCCAGTTCGGCTACAACGACTTCCACCACAGCGGCGACATCACCAACTACGGCGACAGCAACAACGTCTGGAACGGCGCCCTCTACGGCATGCCGGACCTCAATACCGGCTCATCCTACGTCCAGGATCAGATCGCCACCTACATGAAGACCCTGCTCGGCTGGGGCGTGGCGGGCTTTCGCATCGATGCGGCCAAGCACATGGCGCCGGCCGATGTGAAGGCCATCCTCGACAAGGCGGGCAGCCCCAGGGCCTACCTGGAGGTGATCGGCGCAGGCGGGGAGTCCCCCGACATTCAGCCGGGCCGCTACACCTATATCGACACCGTCACCGACTTCAAATACGGCACCGATCTCGCCGCCAACTTCAACGGCCAGATCAAGAACCTCAAGACCCTGGGCGAGAGCTGGGGCCTGCTCCCCTCCAACAAGGCCTTCGTCTTCGTAGTCAACCACGACCGCGAACGCGGCCACGGTGGGGGCGGCATGCTCACCTTCATGAGCGGTGCTCGCTACGATCTGGCCAACACCTTCATGATGGCCTGGCCCTATGGCTGGAAGCAGGTGATGTCGGGCTATCGCTTCGAGAACATGAGCACCTATGAAACCGACAAGGGGGCACCGGGCAGCACACCTTGCACGGACAGCCAGTGGAACTGCGAACAGCGCCGGCCGACCATCATGAACATGGCCCTGTTCCACAACCGGACCGAAGGCCAGCCCGTCAGCAACTGGTGGGACAACGGCAACAACCAGATAGCCTTCAGCCGCGGTGACAAGGGCTTCGTCGCCATCAACAACGAGAGCGGCAGCCTGGTGGCCTCGGTGCAGACCAGCCTGCCGGCCGGCGAGTACTGCAACCTCCTGGGGGGCAACGACTACTGCAGCGGCGGCTATGTCAACGTCGATGGCAGCGGCAAGGCCAGCCTGAACGTCCCCGGCATGAAGGCGGCCGCCATCATCGCCGGTTGCACCAAGGCCAGCCCCTGCGGCGGTTCCGTCCTGCCGGGCAACAAGTTCAGCAGCATGAACCTGCGCGGCACCCACAACGCCTGGGGCAACACCCCCATGACCGTCGATGCCAACCGTGTCTGGTCCGCCACCCTCACCCTGACCGGTAACGGTGACGCCACCGGTGCCCAGCGCTTCAAGTTTGACGTCTTCGGCAACTGGGCCGAGAACTACGGCGACAACGAAGGGGATGGCATCGCCGACAAGGGCAGCAGCAAGGATATCCTGGTCAGCGGGGCGGGCACCTACCGCATCACCCTGAGCGAGAGCGATCTGCGCTACACGGTCACCCCCCTCACCAGCAACCAGGCACCGGTCGCCACCCTCTCCCCCAAAACCCTCAGCGTCAAGGCGGGTGAGAGCGTGGTGTTCGACGCCTCCGCTTCCAGCGATGATGGCGGCGTGGTGAGCTACAGCTGGTCCAGCGGGGGCACCGCCGCCACGGAGACAGTCCGGTTCGATACCCCGGGTACCCATACCGTGACGGTCACCGTGACCGATGCGGAAGGGTTGACCGCCAGTGCCAGCGCCACCGTGACCGTCACCGACGACAACGGCACCTACGCCAGCGTATTGCCCACCCTGAACTTCCGCGGCACCCCCAATGCCTGGGGATCCCTTGCCATGACGCTGATCGCCGACAATCAGTGGGAAGCCCTGGTCACCTTCGACGGTCAGACCAACCAGCGCTTCAAGTTCGACGTCAAGGGGGACTGGACCCAGAACTACGGCGACACCAACAAGGACGGCGTGGCCGAACTGACCGGCAGTGACATCCTCACCCCGGTCATCGGCCAGTACCGGGTACGTTTCAACGATCAGACCCTGCAATACAGCCTGACTCCGGTGAGCGTCACCTATGCCAAGAATGTCGCCAGCCTCAACATTCGCGGCACCACCAACAACTGGGGCACCACCCCCATGTCCCTGGTCGGGGATCACCTCTGGCAGGCCAGCGTCACCTTCACCGGCAGCGGTGATAGGAACGGCAGCCAGCGCTTCAAGTTCGACGTCAAGGGGGACTGGACCCAGAACTACGGCGACACCAACAAGGATGGCGTGGCCGAGCTGGCCGGGGCAGACATCACCACGGCAGTGGTCGGTGCCTATGTGGTGCGCTTCAACGACCAGACCCTGGCCTACAGCCTGAGCGCCCAGTAAGGCTGGACACACGCCAGGGCGATTGCGCCCCGGCGCCGAGCCAGGCCTCCCGCCATCGGCGGGAGGCCTTTTTCATGGCTCCATGACCCGTTCCCCGCCAGCCTGTCGGCAGGCATACTGATCCTTCATCCCCATGCAGGAGCGCATATGAAACAGCTGAACACCCTCAAGGCCGAGGGACGGCTCCAGGAAGCCCGTCAGCACGGTCTGCTGCAACTCATCGAGCACCCAACCCACGCCGAGCTGCATTACGAAGTGGCCGGACTGCACGACATGCTGGGGCGAGAGGTCCAGGCCATTCCCCTCTATCAGAAGGCCGTGTCGCTGGGGCTTGGCGAGTCGTCGCTGCGCGGAGCCCTGCTTGGACTTGGCAGCTCCTATCGCACCACGGGCCTCATGCCGAGGCGCTGGCCACCTTTGACGAGGCCCTGTCCCGCTTCCCCGATGCCGTGGAGTTCAAGGTGTTTCGCGCCATGACCTGCTACAACCTGGGGCGCAGCAAGGAGGGGATGGAGACGCTGCTGGGGATCCTCGCGACCACCACCACGGATCCCGCCCTGCTTCCCTACCGGCGCGCGATGGCACTCTATGCCGAGGATCTGGACAGACACTGGTAAGCGCCAGAAACGACAAAGCCGCTCAAAAGAGCGGCTTTGTCTGAAAATGGTGGCCCCTGGGGGACTTGAACCCACGACCAATCGATTATGAGTCGACTGCTCTGACCAACTGAGCTAAGGGGCCATTGATGCTGGTTAGCGGCGTGGATTATAGGGGATGGCGGATACCCCGTCCATAGTCAGATCAACCACTTGGCGAGATTTCATCCATATTCAAGCGGTTCCATGACCCCTCTTCACGCCTATGCCACCACGGATAAAACAAAGCCCCGCACGGCGGGGCTTTTTGTTGCTATGTCAGGCTGACAGAACCCGGGACTACTCGTCCAGGAAGCTGCGCAGCACTTCCGAGCGGCTCGGATGGCGCAGTTTGCGCAGGGCCTTGGCTTCGATCTGACGGATACGCTCACGGGTGACGTCGAACTGCTTGCCCACTTCCTCGAGGGTGTGGTCGGTGTTCATGTCGATACCGAAGCGCATGCGCAGTACCTTGGCTTCCCGTGCGGTCAGCCCGGCCAGCACTTCGCGGGTCGCGTTGCGCAGGCTCTCGCTGGTGGCCGCATCCGCTGGCAGAGCCAGGGTGGTATCTTCGATGAAGTCGCCCAAGTGGGAGTCTTCGTCATCACCGATGGGCGTCTCCATGGAGATGGGCTCCTTGGCGATTTTCAGTACCTTGCGGATCTTGTCTTCCGGCATGCCCATGCGCATGGCCAGCTCTTCCGGGTTCGGTTCACGACCCATCTCCTGCAGCATCTGGCGGGAGATACGGTTGAGCTTGTTGATGGTCTCGATCATGTGCACCGGGATACGGATGGTACGGGCCTGATCCGCGATGGAGCGGGTAATGGCCTGACGGATCCACCAGGTGGCATAGGTCGAGAACTTGTAGCCGCGACGATATTCGAACTTGTCGACCGCCTTCATCAGACCGATGTTGCCCTCCTGGATCAGATCCAGGAACTGCAGACCGCGGTTGGTGTACTTCTTGGCGATGGAGATAACCAGACGCAGGTTGGCCTCAACCATCTCTTTCTTCGCACGGCGGGCTTTGGCCTCACCAATGCTCATGCGGCGGTTGATGTCCTTGATCTGGGCGATGGACAGACCGGTCTCTTCTTCGATCTGCTGCAGCTTGCCGATGGAACGCAGTACTTCTTCGTCCATCTCGAGCAGGCGGGGAGACCACGCCTTGCCGGCCTGCTTCTGGTATTCGAACCAGGCAGTTTCGCACTCGTTGTTGGTGAAGGCCGCGACGAAGGTCTTCTTCGGCATCTTGGCCTGCTCAACGCAGAGCTTCATGATGATGCGTTCCTGCACGCGGACACGCTCCATCATCTCCCGCATGTTATTGACCAGGCGATCGAACTGCTTGGGCATCAGGCGGAATTGACGGAACACATCGGCCAGCTGGGCGATGGCATTCTGGGTGTCGTCGTGGGCACGGCCATTCTGCTGAATGGAGAGACGAGTCACCTCGTACTGGGCACGCAGTTCGCCGAATTTCTCGCGAGCGACTTCCGGATCCGGACCACCGTCGCCATCATCGTCGGAGTTGTCGCCGTCTTCGTCTTCGTCTTCGTCCTCATCTTCGTCTTCGTCGGCGAGGTCGTCCTCGCTGAGCTCGGAGCCGATATGAGTGGCGGTCGGTGCCACGTCATCCACTTCGTTCGGATCGATGAAGCCGGAGATGATGTCGGACAGGCGAAGCTGCTCGGCTTCGTACTTGTCGTACTGTTCGAGCAGGTAAGTGATGGCTTCAGGGTACTCGGCGACGGAGCTTTGTACCTGGTTGATACCGTCTTCAATCCGCTTGGCGATGTCGATCTCGCCTTCGCGGGTCAGCAGTTCGACGGTACCCATTTCCCGCATGTACATGCGGACGGGATCGGTCGTGCGACCAATCTCAGATTCAACAGATGCCAGAGCCTGGGCCGCTGCTTCGGCAGCGTCCTCATCGGCGGTACCACCTTCAGCCATGATAAGGTCATCGGCATCCGGAGCGTTTTCAACCACTTGAATGCCCATATCGTTGATCATCTGGATGATGTCTTCGATCTGGTCTGAATCGACAATGTCTTGCGGGAGGTGATCGTTCACCTCGGCATAGGTCAGGTAGCCCTGTTCTTTACCTTTGGCAACGAGGAGTTTAAGCTGAGACTGCGGGGTTTGCTCCATAGAACTCATCCGGTTGGTGTTGCTAGGTTGCGCGTACAGTGCGCTGCTGCGCAAATAGCCAATTCTAATAGAAAACCGCCAGACATGCTATGTCTGGTTGCGGCGTCGGTCATGAGAAACCCCTGCCCGCAGTGTTGTCGGGGCCAGGTGGTTATAAAGTGTTTGCTTTCAATCCCGTCGATTCGGGCAACGCTATTCATATTGGGACTGCTCACTCAAATATCAAGCCCCACTCTCATTTCTTTTCTCAATCTGCACCTCTCTGATCAGCATCATCAGCTCCTGAGTTTCCTCAGAGCTTAGCCCTTCCTGCGCCACCTTGGCCTGCAATTCTTCGATCCGTTGCTTCAGGAAAAGGTTGATGAAACCGACAAAGGTATCCTGTAATTCTCCCAGAATATCGGGCTCCTGGTCGAGCTTTACCTCTTCAAACAGGTCATGCATCGCCAGCTGGGCAAGTATTTCTCCCTCTTTTGTGCCGCGCCAATGCTCCAGCAGGATACCCGTTGTCACTCCCGGCTGGGTCAGGATCTGCTGGTGCAACTGCAGCAGGAAAGGGATCCCCTGCAGGCGCAGCCCGGCCAACTCGGGCATGGCCGGCAGCTCGGCGGTGATAGCCGGATACTGCACCATCAGGGCCAGAGCCCTGCGGATCGGCGTCAGTTTGGTCGCCTTGGGTTTGTTGACTTCCACCTTGGGCTGGCTGCTGCGGGCAAACAGCTCGGCAATCCGCTGCTTGTTTTCTCCCCAACGCATCATGCTGGAAAGTCGGGTAATCAACCCCTCGCGAGTGAAACCTTCCGGTACCCGACGAATCAGCTCGGCGGCCTTGTTGGCCACTTCAAACTTGCCTGCCTCACCGGAAAGAGCCGCATCGCGCCCGAGGCGTTCGAACATGAAATCCGCAAACGACTGGGCCTTGTCGAGTAACGCTTCGAACCCCTCCTTGCCGATCTGGCGTACCAGCGAGTCGGGATCCTCGCCATCCGGCAAAAAGACGAACTTGAGTTCACGGCCGTCCTGCAGGTGGGAGAGCGCGTTATCCAGCGCACGCCAGGCCGCTTCCCGACCGGCGTTGTCGCCGTCGTAGCAACAGACCACCTCTGCCGTGGTACGGAACAGGGTGTGGATGTGATCGCTGGTGGTCGCAGTCCCCAGTGCCGCCACCGCATAGTCGATGTCGTACTGGCCGAGCGCCACCACATCCATGTAACCTTCTACCACCAGGATCCGGCGCGGATCCTTGTGTGCCTGCTTGACCTCATAAAGGCCGAACAGCTCTCGCCCCTTGTGGAAGATGGGGGTTTCCGGGGAGTTCAAGTACTTGGGCGTGCCATCCCCCAGCACTCGGCCACCGAAGCCGATGACCCGGCCGCGTTTGTCCCGGATCGGAAACATGATGCGATCGCGGAAACGATCGTAGCTGCCCGGGCCGTTGTCACGGGGGATCAGCATACCGCCCGAAATCAACAGTTGTTCGTGATCCCGACTGGCGCCAAAGCGGCGACGCACCTGATCCCAGTCCCCAGGGGCATAACCGATGTTGAAGCGCTTGACCACCTCGCCAGTCAGGCCCCGGCCTTTCAGATACTCCACCGCCTGAGGCGCGTTCTTGAGATTGCTCTCGTAGAAGCGCGCAATCTGGTTCATCAGCTCGAACAGATCCTTGCTGACGGCAGGTTGGCTATGGCTTGATCCACCCGCCGTTTGCTCACGGGGGACCTGCATGCCGTGCAGGCTTGCCAGCTCTTCGATGGCATCGGGGAATTCCAGGCCGTCGTACTCCATGACAAAGCCGATGGCATTGCCGTGGGCACCACAACCGAAACAGTGATAGAACTGCTTCTCCTGGCTGACGGTAAAGGAGGGGCTTTTTTCGTTATGAAAAGGGCAGCAAGCCTGGTAGTTCTTACCGGCTTTCTTCAACCGCACACGGGAGTCGATCAACTCGACTATGTCCGTGCGTACGAGCAGATCATCGATAAAGGATTGCGGGATCCTGCCAGCCATAACCGTCCTGTTTCATTGCATAGGAAATAAAAAAGCCGCGCATTCCAATGGGAAGCACGGCTTCTTCGACCAAACAAGAGAGTTGCCTGTTACGCCAAGCGGGTTTTCACCTGAGCACTGACGGCGCCGACATCGGCACGCCCCTGAATTTTTGGCTTCAAGACAGCCATGACTTTACCCATGTCAGCCATGACGGCAGCACCACTTTCAGTGATGGCTTGCTCGATCAGGGCGGCAATTTCGTCTGCGGTCAGCTGTTGTGGCAGGAACTCCTGCAGCACAACGATCTCGGCAGACTCTTTGTCGGCGAGCTCCTGGCGACCGGCAGCTTCAAACTGGCTGATGGAATCGCGACGCTGCTTGACCATTTTGGTCACGACAGCGAGGATCTCTTCATCGTTGAGCTCGACACGGGTATCGACTTCACGCTGCTTGATTTCTGCCATCAACAAGCGGATAGCACCCAACCGAGGCTTGTCTTTGGCAAGCATGGCGAGCTTTTGCTGATCCTTGAGTTGATCCTTCAGAGACACGGCATGATCCCTTGATTAGTACAGGCGGATACGACGTGCGTTTTCGCGGGACAGCTTCTTGGCGTGACGCTTGACAGCGGACGCTTTGGCGCGCTTGCGAATGGTAGTCGGCTTCTCGTAGAACTCACGGCTACGAACTTCGGACAGGATACCGGCCTTTTCGCAAGAACGCTTGAAGCGACGCAGAGCAACGTCAAACGGCTCATTTTCACGGACTTTGATTACTGGCATGTGCCTTTCACCTCAGTGATAAATTGTTAGCTGACCTTCAATCGATCAGCATGTCTTAAAATGGTGCGAAATTATACTCTGGACAGGGAATGAAAGTAAACCCGCAGAGATCGCTCTGGTTTAAAAAACCCGCGAAGGTTACCATAGCCGTCTCATTTTAGCAGTGAAATTTTTTAGCAATGCGTGTATTGGGCATAGAGACATCCTGTGACGAAACCGGGATCGCGATCTTCGATGATCAAAAAGGGATCCTTTCCCACCAGTTGTACAGCCAGGTCAAGCTGCATGCGGACTACGGCGGCGTCGTTCCCGAGCTCGCCAGCCGGGACCATGTACGCAAGACGATCCCCTTGATCCAGGCCGCCTTGAAAGAGGCCGGACTTGGCAAGGATGACATCGATGGCATCGCCTATACCGCGGGGCCAGGTCTGGTTGGCGCCATCCTGGTCGGGGCGACCATAGGCCGCTCGCTGGCCATGGCCTGGGACAAGCCAGCCATCGCCGTGCACCACATGGAAGGTCACCTGCTGGCCCCCATGCTGGAAGAGCGAGCCCCCGAGTTTCCCTTCGTAGCGCTCTTGGTCTCCGGCGGCCACTCCATGCTGGTCCGGGTCGATGGCATCGGCAGCTACCAGCTGCTGGGCGAATCGATCGACGATGCCGCCGGTGAGGCGTTCGACAAGACCGCCAAGCTGATGAGTCTGGACTACCCCGGTGGTCCACTGCTCTCCCGGCTGGCAGAAAAGGGCACCACTGGGCGCTTCACCTTCCCCCGTCCCATGACCGATCGCCCAGGGCTCGACATGAGCTTCTCCGGCCTCAAGACCTTTGCCGCCAACACCATTGCCGCCAACGGTGATGATGAACAGACCCGTGCCGACATCGCCCGGGCGTTTGAGGATGCGGTGGTCGACACCCTGGCCATCAAGTGCCGCCGTGCCCTGAAAGAGACCGGTCTCAATCGTCTGGTCGTGGCAGGCGGCGTCAGCGCCAACCGTCATCTGCGCGCCCAGCTGGCCGAGCTGATGGAGAGCCTCAAAGGTGAAGTCTTCTACCCGCGCACCGAATACTGCACCGACAACGGCGCCATGATCGCCTATGCCGGCATGCAACGCCTGAAGGCGGGAGTCTTCGAACCCCTCGTCGTCAAGGCCGTGCCGCGCTGGCCGCTGGACACTCTGGATCCGGTGTGATCCTGACGATCCACGACAAAAAGAAAGGGGCCTGCGGCCCCTTTTTCATCTTGATGACGGTATTCATACCCGTTTAGTTGGTGCGGAACAGCGCCTCAATGGACAGCCCCTGCCCCAGCAGAATTTCCCGCAGACGGCGCAACCCTTCCACCTGGATCTGGCGTACCCGCTCACGGGTCAAACCAATCTCGGCGCCCACGTCTTCCAGGGTGGCTGGTTCATAGCCGAGCAGGCCGAAACGGCGGGCCAGCACTTCACGCTGCTTGGGATTCAGCTCCTCCAGCCAGTGCACTATGCTGCTGCGCATGTCATCTTCCTGGGACTCCAACTCGGGTCCCATGCCGCGCTCGTCGGAAAGTACGTCCAGCAGCGCCTTGTCGCGATCGCCACCGATGGGAGTATCCACCGAGGTGATCTTCTCGTTGAGCTTGAGCATGCGATTCACATCGTCCACAGAGCGATCCAGTGCAGAGGCGATATCCTCGGCGGTCGGCTCATGGTCGAGACGATGGGAAAGCTCGCGTGCAGTGCGCAGATAGACGTTCAGCTCCTTGACCACATGGATGGGCAGACGAATGGTACGGGTCTGGTTCATGATGGCCCGCTCTATGGTCTGGCGGATCCACCAGGTGGCATAGGTGGAGAAACGGAAGCCTCGCTCGGGGTCGAACTTCTCGACGGCGCGGATAAGGCCGAGGTTGCCCTCTTCGATGAGATCCAGCAGCACCAGGCCGCGGTTGTTGTAGCGCCGGGCAATCTTGACCACCAGGCGCAGGTTGGATTCGATCATGCGCTTGCGCGCCGCTTTGTCGCCACGCAGGGCACGGCGGGCGTAGTAGACTTCCTCTTCAGCCGTGAGCAAGGGGGAGAAGCCTATCTCCCCCAGATAGAGCTGGGTGGCGTCCATTACCTTGTTCAGCTCGGGCGCCATCAGTTCATCGGAAATGGTCTCTTCGGCTTCGGCCGCCACTTCCTGAACCTCTTCTTCCTCCTGAACCTCCAGCTCCTCGTCGAACTCTAACTCTGCATCCTGCATTACCAGTTGTTCTTGGCTCATGATATCTCTCCCTGACCTACACCAGAGTAAGACTCAGCTCTCTGAGTTAACGCTTTGGCAAATAGCCCATCGGGTTGATCGACTTGCCTTTGTACCGGATTTCAAAGTGCAAGCGCACATCCGGCGCATCCGTGCTACCCATATTGGCGATAACCGCTCCGCCCTTCACGGTGTCTCCCTCCTTGACCCTCAACTCATCGTTGTGAGCGTAGGCGGAGAGGTAGTCATCGTTGTGCTTGAGAATTATCAGCTTGCCATAACCTCGCAGTGCACTGCCCGCATAGACCACTTTGCCGCTGCTCGCAGCGTAAATGGGTTGGCCCTTCTGGCCGGAAATGTCGATGCCCTTGTTGCCTTGTTCCGCAACGGAGAAGCCTTCAACGATCCGCCCTTTGGTCGGCCAATGCCAGGAGAGTGTTGACGAGGAACTGACGGTTTTTTGTTCTTTCGCCTGAGCGTATGCTGTTGACGAGGCAGGAGCAATCGTTTTCTGAGCAATAAATGGTGTGGTCGTACCTGCCGGATCCGTGGCCAGGGGTTTGGGCCCCGTGCTGGTCACCACCGGTGTGGTTGCTGCCACCATCTGACCACCCGAGGACCCCGCGCCCCCCACATTGAGCACCTGGCCCACGTGCAATGCATAAGGAGCCTGGAGGTTGTTGCGCTGGGCCAAGGCCTGGTTGGAGAGACCAAACTGGCGACCGATGCTGCTCAAAGTATCGCCACGGCGCACCTCGTAACTGCCAGACCCCGTCACGCTGCCACGACTGACAGGGCTGCCGACGGTTGCCACCGCCATGGGGGCGGAAGCGCCATCGAGCCTGAGCTGCTGGCCGGGATAAATGTTATAGGGGGGAGTGATGCCATTGATGCTGATAAGCGAAGCCACATCCATGCCAGAACGAAATGCAATGGAGTAGAGAGTGTCTCCTTTGACCACGGTGTACCCGTTGCCTGCAATGCCGGGCTTGGTTATACCTTGACGCACGGGGATGGTCGAAGCGACCTGATCATTGCCCAGGCTGTGCACCGGAGCCGCAGTCTTGCTGGAGGAACAGGCAAGCAGCAGCCATGACAACACGACGACACCGCTACCTTGCCAAACACGCGAACACATAGTGGATCCTTAACGACTAAACCAGAAATAGGCCGCAACGGCCAAACCAATACAGAGCCAGCCCAGCACATCCACATAGTGCATCAGCTTGCGCTCCATCTTCTCGCCGCCCCAGCGCATCAGACCTGCAACCAGGAAGAAGCGCATGCCACGACCGATCAGCGAGGTCAGGATGAAAGGCAACAGTGCCATGTGGAGCAAGCCAGCCGTGACGGTAAACACCTTGTAGGGGATCGGCGTGAAGCTGGCAATAAAAATAACCCAGATGCCCCACTGCGCGAACCACTGCTCGGCCAGGGCAATCTTGTCCTCATAGCCAACCGAGGTCACCAGCGGCTGCACCACTGGCTCCCACAGGGCATAGCCGAGCAGATAACCAAACAGGGCGCCCAGCACCGAAAAGAGAGTGGCCAGCGCGGCATAGTGCCAGGCGCGATGAGGTTTGCCGAGCGCCATGGGCGCCAGCATCACATCCACCGGGATGGGCCAGAAGATGGATTCAATAAAGGCGGTGATGGCCAGATACCAGGGGGCATACTTGTGGCGTGCCCACTGCATCACCAGAACATAAAGGCGGGAAAACAACTTCACTCGACATCTCCGTCAATCAGGGGAACGAAACGTACCGGCTCCAGGATCCGGCTGGTGAGCTGGGAACCCGATCGCTCGATGAGCTGCAGGGTCTGCTGACCATCACCCACCGGCAACACCAGACGACCACCGTCAGCCAGCTGATCGGTCAGGGCCTTGGGGACCTCACTGGCCGCCGCCGTCACCAGAATGGCGTCGAAAGGGCCCTTGTTGGGCCAACCTAGCCACCCATTGCCGTGCTTGGCCGACACATTGTGCAGATCGAGCTGGCGCAATCTGCGCCGGGCCTGAAACTGCAGCGACTTGATCCGCTCCATGGTGTAGACATGCTCCACCAGGTGGGCCAGTACCGCCGTCTGGTAGCCCGATCCCGTCCCGATCTCCAGCACATGGGCCGGATCGTTCTGGATCAGCAGCTCGGTCATGCGCGCCACGATGTAAGGCTGGGAGATGGTCTGCCCATGGCCGATGGGCAGGGCCGTATTGTCCCAGGCCTTGTGGGCCATGGCCTCATCCACGAACAGCTGGCGCGGCACCTTCGCAATCGCCGCCAATACGCGGAAATCGCGGACATCCTGGGCAATCAGTTGATTCAACAGGCGCTGTACTATCACAACGTCATCCCTGCAGATCCAGCCACGCGCCCAGGGTCGACAGACTGCCGTAGGCCGTCATGTCGATGGTCAGGGGAGTGATGGAGACATAACCCTGCTCGATGGCGGCAAAGTCCGTTCCCTCTCCCGCATCCTGCTGGTTGCCGGGGGGCCCAATCCAGTAAACGGGCTGACCACGGGGATCCTCGGTGCGGATCACCGACTCCGCCCGGTGGCGATTGCCAAGACGCGTCACCCTGATCCCCTTGATCTGCTCGAGCGGCAGATCCGGCACATTCACGTTGAGGATCTGATCCGCAGGCAACGGATGCACCATCAGCCCCCGCACCAGCTGGGCGGCGTAGTGGGCCGCACTGGCGAAATGAGTCTTGCCCACCAGCGATACGGCGATGGAGGGGAAACCCAGATGACGCCCTTCCGTCGCGGCAGCCACCGTCCCCGAGTAGATGACGTCATCCCCCAGGTTGGCCCCGTGATTGATACCGGCCACCACCATGTCGGGCTCAGGGCGCAGCAGTTCGTTGACCGCCAGATGAACGCAGTCGGTCGGCGTCCCCTTGACCGCATAACTCTTGATGCCGTGAAAACTGGACGCATCGAGGCGGGTGACCCGCAGCGGTACTTCCAGCGTCAGGGAGTGGCTGGCACCGCTGCGGTTGCGATCCGGTGCCACCACCACGACCTCGCCACAGGCACGCAACGCCTCGCTGAGGGCGCGAATGCCCTCGGCGTGTACCCCATCGTCATTACTGACCAGAATTCGCATCGGTTGAGTTCCTGAAACCGTGATCGGCCTCTTCGGCCTGCATTAACTCTCGTACCACGCTGGTGGCAAAGGCGCCGGCAGGCAGGAAGAACGACAGGGTCAGCACCTCGTCCTCCCGTTGCCAGCTCATCTGCTCCGGCTTGAGCAGCAGCGGGCGCCTGTCCTGATCCAGCCCGGCTTTCTCCAGTCCTTCGCACCAGTCACCATAAGGAGCCAGCACTTCTTGCTCGAACTCGGCAGCAGCGCCCTGGCTCGCCAGACGGCCACGGCCCCACTGGGGAGCGGTCAGCTGCACGTCTCCGGAGGCAAGGCGTGCCTCCAGCTCGGGAGTCACGCTCTCTTCGCTGAAGATGGAGTGGCTGCCCTTGAGCATCACGCAGTCCCCGGCCAGCAGCTGATGGGCCAGTCCCTGCTCGATGCGGGCGCTGACGATGGTATTGAACAGCATGCTGCGGGCGGCGGACAGATAGAGGGAGCGCTTGTTGCGATCCTTGATCCGTTTGCCGGCGAACATCGCCTTGGCGGCCTCCAGGTTGTTGCCACCTCGGCCGAAACGCTGCTCGCCGTAGTAGTTGGGCACCCCCTGGGTTGCTATCGCCTGCAAACGGGATTCCAGCCCGTCGGCCTGCTCCAGCCCGGTGAGACGCAGGGTGAAGTGGTTGCCCTTGAGATAGCCGACCCGCAGCTTCTTGTTGTGGCGCTTCACCTCAAGGATCCGGATGTTGTCGTTCTCGATGACCGAGAGATCCGGCTCGCCCTTGCCCGGCAGATGGATGCCGAACCACTGTTCGGTCACCGCATGGCGATCTTTCAGACCAGCCCAGGTCACTGCATTGCGGGCAACCCCGGCCGCATCGGCCAGCAGGCCAGCCACCCAGGCAGTATTCTCGCCGGTTTTGCGTACCCGGACGAAGATGTGTTCACCCTCGCCGCAAGGTTCGAACCCGAGATCTTCATTGACCACGAAGTCGGCGGCCTCGGCCTTGAGGATGCCGCGAGCAGTGGGCGTCCCGTGCAGATAGGCAAGTTGTTCAAGCATCATTGTTCACCAGCAAGACGACGGCTTCGGTGGCGATCCCTTCCTTGCGCCCCGTGAATCCGAGTTGTTCGGTAGTGGTCGCCTTGACGTTCACCCGGTTCAAATCACATTGCAGATCCGCGGCCAGCACGGCGCACATGGCGTCGATATGGGGGGCCATCTTGGGGGCCTGGGCGATGATGGTCACATCCAGGTTGCCGATGGCATAACCTGCGAGCTGCACGCGGGCAAAGACATCCCGCAGCAGGATGCGGCTGTCGATGCCCTTGAATTCGGCGGCGGTATCGGGGAAGTGGCGGCCGATGTCGCCAGCGCCGATGGCCCCCAGCAGGGCATCGCTCACCGCATGCAGCACCACGTCACCATCGGAGTGGGCCAGCAGGCCCTGTTCATAGGGCACCGCCACCCCGCCCAGCATGCAGGGACCGACCCCGCCAAACTTGTGAACATCAAAACCATGTCCGATCCGCATCATGCCTGCGCCCTCCTCAATACACGGAAATCTGTCTCATCAAAACCATGTCCGGTGCGGATCATGCCTGCTCCTCTGGGGATGAATCGGGTCGTGCCGACCGGCACGCACGTTGTTGCTGTAAATAGAGCCCGGCCAGGGAGAGATCTTCCGGCCGGGTCACCTTGATGTTGTCGGCCCGCCCTTCCACCATGCGCACGGGGAAACCGGCGCGTTCCATGGCGGAGGCTTCATCGGTGATGGCAGCGCCGAGCGCCAGCCCCTCCTCCAGCGCCCGCTTGAGGGGGCGGACCAAAAACATCTGGGGCGTCAGGGCATGCCAGAGCTGCTCGCGATCCACGGTGGCGAGGATATTGCCGGCCGCATCGGTGCGCTTCATGGTATCGCGCACCCGGCTGCCGAGGATGGCACCGCCAGAGGCCATGGCGGCAGCAATGAGCGCATCGAGATCCTCGTGGGTCAGACAGGGCCGGGCGGCGTCATGCACCAGTGCCCACTCCCCTTCTGCCACGTGCAACGCATTGAGCACGGAGAAGGCGCGCTCGCTTCCCCCTTCCACTCGCAGCACCCGCGGATCGGTGGCCACGGTCAAGGTCTCAAACCAGCGGTCGTGGGGCGCCAGCGCCACGATCACACGGGCGATGGCGGGATGGGAGAGCAGACGCTCCAGGGTGTGCTCCAGAATGCATTTCCCTGCCAGGGACAGGTACTGCTTGGGGCAACTGGCCCCCATGCGACTGCCAATACCGGCAGCCGGGACGATGGCGGTCAGGCCGCTCAGGCTATCAGTCATCGTAGGGGGCACCATCAGGCTCCGTCACCTGATCCTTTTCTTTGGGAATGATTCGGTAGAAGGTCTCGCCCTGCTTGATGTAGCCAAGATCGTTGCGCGACAACTCCTCGATGGCCTCAAGGCCAGAGGTAAGATCGTCGATTTCCCGGTAAATCAGGCTGTTGCGGTCCTTGAGTACCAGGTTGTCCTGTTGCTGCCGCTCGATGGCGGTGGAGAGTTCCCGATAGTCGGAGAGGCCGTTTTTCCCCAGCCAGAGGTCATATTGCAGCCCTCCCAACAGGAGGAGCAGGATAAGAGTGAGTAGCCGCATGCACTGAGTCTCCTTCAAGCGGCCTAGTTTCCCATATTCGCAGGCAAGACAAAAGAAAGCCTGTGTGCCGGATGGGTTGGTCGGAATAAAAAATGCAGTTCGCACACGCCCATAAGCGCAGAACGAAAAAGCCCCGCCAGATGGCGGGGCTTTGTGAAGCATGAACGCAGGCGAAAATTAAGCCTGGTTCTTCACTTCTTTCAGACCACGGAACGGAGCCTTGGCACCCAGGGCTTCTTCGATACGGATCAGCTGGTTGTACTTGGCAACACGGTCAGAACGGCTCATGGAGCCGGTCTTGATCTGGCCAGCAGCGGTACCCACAGCTAGGTCGGCGATGGTCGCATCTTCGGTCTCACCGGAGCGGTGGGAGATGACGGCAGTGTAGCCAGCGTCTTTGGCCATCTTGATGGCAGCCAGAGTTTCGGTCAGGGAACCGATCTGGTTGAACTTGATCAGGATGGAGTTGGCGATGCCGTTGTCGATACCGCGCTTCAGGATCTTGGTGTTGGTTACGAACAGGTCGTCACCCACGATCTGGATTTTCTTGCCCAGTTCGGCGGTCTGGTAGGCGAAGCCTTCCCAGTCGGATTCGTCCAGGCCATCTTCGATGGAGACGATCGGGAACTTGGTGGTCAGGTCAGCCAGGAAGTCGGAGAAACCGTTGGAGGTGAAGATACGACCTTCGCCCTTCAGGTTGTACTCTTTCTTCTCTGCGTCGTAGAACTCGGACGCAGCGCAGTCCATGGCCAGGGTGATGTCGGTGCCCAGTTTGTAACCGGCAGCGGCAACGGCTTCAGCGATCACTTCCAGCGCTTCGGCGTTGGATTTCAGGTTCGGAGCGAAACCACCTTCGTCACCGACGGCAGTGTTGTAGCCCTTGGACTTCAGCACTTTGGCCAGGTTGTGGAACACTTCTGCGCCCATGCGAACGGCTTCTTTCAGGGTCTTGGCGCCAACCGGCTGGATCATGAACTCCTGGATGTCGACGTTGTTGTCGGCGTGCTCACCACCGTTGATGATGTTCATCATGGGCAGCGGCATGGAGTAGACACCCGGGGTGCCATTCAGCTCGGCGATGTGGGCGTACAGCGGCATGCCTTTGGCAGCAGCGGCAGCTTTGGCGTTGGCCAGGGAAACAGCCAGGATGGCGTTGGCGCCGAACTTGGATTTGTTCTCGGTACCGTCGAGGTCGATCATGATCTGGTCGACAGTGGCCTGGTCCTTGGCATCTTTACCCAGCAGAGCCTGAGCGATCGGGCCGTTGACAGCTTCGATGGCTTTCAGCACGCCTTTACCCAGGAAACGGCTCTTGTCGCCGTCACGCAGTTCCAGCGCTTCGCGGGAACCGGTGGACGCGCCAGACGGAGCGGCTGCCATACCAACAAAACCACCTTCCAGGTGAACTTCGGCCTCAACGGTCGGGTTACCACGGGAGTCGATGATTTCACGACCGATCACTTTAACGATCTTGGACATGTGTATTTCCTCAGGTTTCGTAAAAAAACAACAAAAATATGCCAAAAAAAGCGGCTGTGGCACAGAGCCCCAACCGCATTTATTTTCAATTACTTCAAATTACGCTTCTGATACTCGCCCGCCGCCTTCACAAAACCGGCGAACAGGGCGTGGCCATCACGGGGAGTCGAGGTGAACTCCGGGTGGAACTGCGCGGCCACGAACCAGGGGTGATCCGGGATCTCGATGATTTCCACCAGCTTCTTGTCGGCGGAGAGACCGGTCACCTTCAGACCTGCCGCTTCAATCTGCGGCAGCAGCTTGTTGTTCACTTCATAACGGTGACGGTGGCGCTCGTAAATGGTCGGGCTGCCGTACATCTGACGCACCTTGGAGTCTTCCACCAGGTGGCAGAGCTGGGAGCCCAGACGCATGGTACCGCCCAGATCGGACTTCTCGGTCCGGGTCTCGACGTTGCCTTCGTCATCCACCCACTCGGTGATGAGACCGACCACGGGGTAAGGGCTGTCTTTCTTGAACTCGGAGGAGTGAGCCCCTTCCATGCCCGCCACGTTGCGGGCGTATTCGATCAAGGCAACCTGCATGCCCAGGCAGATACCGAGGTACGGGATCTTGTTCTCGCGGGCATATTTGGCGGCCAGGATCTTGCCTTCCACACCGCGCTCGCCGAAGCCACCCGGTACCAGGATCGCATCCAGACCTTCCAGCAGCTCGGCGCCACGGGTCTCGATGTCCTGGGAGTCGATGTACTTGATGTTGACGGAGAGACGGGTCTTCAGGCCACCGTGCTTGAGCGCTTCGTTGACGGACTTGTAGGCATCCGGCAGGGAGACATACTTGCCCACCATGCCGATGGTGACTTCGGCAGTCGGGTTGGCCTCTTCATAGATGACCTGTTCCCACTCGGCCAGGTCGGCTTCTTTGCACTCGATGCCGAAGCGCTCGGTGATGTAGCCGTCCAGACCCTGGGATTTCAGCAGCGCCGGGATCTTGTAGATGGAGTCGACATCCTTCATGGAGATGACGGCGCGCTCGGGCACGTTGCAGAACAGGGCGATCTTGGCACGCTCGTTGGCCGGAATGGCGCGGTCGGAGCGGCAGATCAGCACATCAGGCTGGATACCGATGGAGAGCAGCTCCTTCACGGAGTGCTGGGTCGGCTTGGTCTTCACCTCGCCGGCGGCGGCCAGGTAAGGAACCAGGGTCAGGTGCATGAACATGGCATTGTTGCGACCCACGATGGCCGCCAGCTGACGAATGGCTTCAAGGAACGGCAGGGACTCGATGTCGCCCACGGTACCGCCCACTTCGACGATGGCAACCTGATGACCTTCGGCACCGGCAATCACCCGCTCCTTGATGGCGTTGGTGATGTGCGGGATCACCTGGATGGTGGCGCCCAGATAGTCACCACGACGCTCCTTGCGCAGCACGTCTGCATAGATGCGGCCGGTGGTGAAGTTGTTGCGGCGGGTCATCTTGGTGCGGATGAAACGCTCGTAGTGACCCAAATCCAGATCGGTTTCGGCCCCGTCCTCGGTTACGAACACTTCACCATGCTGGGTCGGGCTCATGGTGCCCGGATCCACGTTGATGTACGGGTCCAGTTTCATGATGGTCACATCCAGACCACGGGCTTCCAGAATGGCTGCCAGAGAAGCTGCGGCAATACCTTTGCCGAGGGATGAAACAACGCCACCAGTCACAAAAATATATTTGGTCGTCATGCTGAACCTGAAAGAAGTTTAGGGAATTTTAAGGGGTGCTTCGGGGATGAAGCAGGACGGGGAAACAGTATACCAAAACCCCCACTCCCAAACAATGAACAAAAATCTATCAGGCTCCCCGCCGCCCCGTCTTGCGCCAAATCAACTTTGCTCGGTTTCCTTGGCCTTGTTCCAGGCCTCGTCCAGCTTCTCCAGGGAGCAATCCGTCATTTTCAGACCTTCTGCGGCAATAAAGTGTTCAACCTGACGAAAACGACGCTCAAACTTGGTGTTGGCAGCCCGCAGCACCTGCTCGGGATCCTTGCCCAGATGGCGCACCAGGTTGACGGTGGCAAACAACAGATCGCCGAGCTCGTCGCTCACCCGAGCCTCGTCCACGTCGACCATCAGCGCCTCTTCCATCACCTCCTCGATCTCCTCGTGGATCTTGTCCACCACGGGCCCCAGGGTCTTCCAGTCGAAACCGACGGTGGCGCAGCGCTTCTGGATCTTGGCGGCACGGGTCAGGGCAGGCAGGGAGAGGGGGATATCGTCCAGCACGCTCTCCTTGTCGAGCGCGGCCCGCTCTTTGGCCTTTTCCGCCTCCCAGTTCGCTTTTACCGCCTGCTCGTCACCGAGGTCGGCATCGGAGAAGACATGGGGGTGGCGGCGAATGAGCTTCTCGCTCACGGTATCGACGATGTCGGCAAAATCGAACAATCCCTGCTCCTTGCCGAGCTGGGCATAGAACACGACCTGGAACAGCAGATCACCGAGTTCCCCCTTCAGCCCTTGCCAATCTTCGCTCTCGATGGCATCCGCCACCTCGTAGGCCTCCTCCAGGGTGTGCGGCACTATGGTCTGGAAGCTCTGCTTGAGATCCCAGGGGCAGCCCCCGTTCGGGTCACGCAATCTGGCCATGATGTCGAGCAGTTGGGGAAGGTCGTAGCGTTGGGACATGGGCAACTCACTTTCGATTCGGTAAATGGGGTTCATGAATATCCACTCACGCCATGGCTCCACATGATGTGGAGCCATGGCGGCCGGAGATGGGGCGCATGATATCCGTCTTCAATGCTCTACAAGGAGGGAGAAAATGCAGACCGGCCACTGGGGCCGGTCGGTTGAGCATTACAGCCGCTTGGCGCTGATCACGTCGTTGAGCTGACTGAGCTTGGCCAACGCCCGGTTGAAGGCGTTGATGTTGTAAATCTCCAGCTCCATGTCTATTTCGGCGGTCTGCTCGCGCACGTTGGAGCGCGAACGCACTCCCATCACGTTGATCTTCTCGTTGGCGAGCACGGTGGTGATGTCGCGCAGCAGGCCGGATCTGTCGTTGGAGAGAATGCGGATGGTGAGACCGTAACCGCCGGAGTAGTTCTCCCCCCAGACCGCATCGATCAGGCGCTCCGGGTTGCGACGCGACAGCTCCTTGAGCTGCTCGCAATCCTCCCGGTGGATGGAAACCCCCCGTCCCATGGTGATGAAGCCCTGGATGGCGTCCCCCGGGATGGGCTGGCAGCAGCGGGCGATGTGAGTCATCAGGTTGCCCACCCCTTCCACCACGATGTGATCCTTGGGTTTGGGGCGGAAGGGCACATTGGCCTTCTGCTCCAGCTTCTCCAGCAGACGGCGATCTTCTTCTTCCGCCGTCGGCTTGTTGTAGCGGGTGTCCAGATAATTGAGCAGCTGGTTGATGCGGATGTCGCCGCTGCCAATACCGGCCAGCAAATCTTCCAGCTCCTCCGCATGGAAGCGCTCCAGCACCACCTTGTCCACCTTGGAGAGGGTGAGGTTGTGTCTGTCCAGCTCTTTCTCCAGCAGCTCCTTGCCGGCGGCGATGTTCTTGTCCCGGTCCAGCTTTCTGAACCAGGTGGCCACCTTCGCCCGCGCCCGGCTGGAGCGCAGGAAGCCGGCGTTCGGGTTCATCCAGTCGCGGCTCGGGTTCGGCTCCTTCTGGGTGATCACCTCCACCTGGTCGCCGGTCTGCAGCGTATAGGTGAAGGGCACGATACGACCGTCGATCTTGGTGCCGATGCAGCGGTGACCGATCATGCTGTGCACGTGATAGGCGAAGTCGAGCGGCGTCGCCCCTGCCGGCAGGTCGATGACATCGCCCTTGGGAGTGAAGACATAAACCCTGTCCTCGAACACCTGACTGCGCAGATCGTCCAGCAAGGAGCCGCTCTCCGAGAGATCCTCCTGCCAGGCGAGGAGTTTGCGCAGCCATTCGATCTTGTCTTCGAAGGTGCTGGTCTTCGCAGCGGCCTGGGCCCCTTCCTTGTAGCGCCAGTGCGCGGCCACACCGAGCTCCGCATCCTGATGCATCTGCTCGGTACGGATCTGGATCTCCACCGTCTTGCCCTCCTCCCCCACCACCACGGTGTGGATGGACTGGTAGCCATTGGGCTTGGGGTTGGCGACATAGTCGTCAAATTCGCGGGGAATATGGTGGAAATGGGTGTGAACGATACCGAGCGCCGCGTAGCAATCCTGCAGCCGCTTGGTGATCACCCGCACCGCGCGCACATCGAACAGCTCGTTGAATTCGAGGTGCTTCTTCTGCATCTTGCGCCAGATGCTGTAGATGTGTTTCGGTCGGCCATAGACCTCGGCCTCGACGCCGGCCTCGGCCAGGGCATCGCGCAGAGACTGCACGAATTCACGGATGTAGCGCTCGCGGTCGAGCCGTTTCTCGTCCAGTTGCTTGGCGATCTGCTTGTAGGTGTCCGGGTGCAGGTAGCGGAAGGCGAGATCCTCGAGCTCCCACTTGAGCTGACCGATACCGAGGCGGTTCGCAAGGGGGGCATAGATGTTGGTGATCTCCTGGGCCATCAGCACCCGGGTCTCCTCATCCGCCTTCTTCGCCTCACGCAGGCAGGCGATGCGCTCCGCCAGCTTGATGACCACGGCGCGCACGTCCTCGACCATGGCGAGCAGCATGCGGCGCACGTTGTCCACCTGCTCCGGCGAGGTTTCGCTGCGGTGAAGGGTTTGCAGGGAGCGGATGGCCTCCATCTCCAGCACCCCTTCCACCAGCTTGGCGATCTTGGGGCCGAAGTCCTCGTTCACCTTTTCCTGGCTGATGAGACCGGCTTCGACGAAGGGATAGAGAATGGCGGCCTTGAGGGTGGCGAGATCCATGCTGAGCATCAGCAGGATGCCCACCATCTCGACCCCGCGCACCAGCAGGCGGTTGGTGAGCGCTTCGTCACCCAGGGTCAGGCAATACTGGTAGACGGTTCGCAGCTGATTCTTGTCACTTTCACTCAGGGTAAGGGAACTGACCCACTCATCCAGAGTGAAATTGTCTTTCAAATGAATATCGCGCACCGCAACCATGGTATCAATCCTTAAAAGTGTGGGGTCGAAAGCCGATGCTCTCCTCATCCCCTCATCAACTGATGACTGCCTCAAATGGGGATGCATGAAAGAGTTTTCAAGGCATGTCACCGCGCAAGGTGACAGGGCTCTTCCCCGCATCCGATCCACTATCGACGACCTAGATTACCCTAATCACTCCCGCTCAAACAGCGCTGCCGCCGCTGGAAAACCAAGATAACCGCATGCTGCCCTGCCCGTTGAAGGCAGCGAGAAACACCTGTTTTACCTCACTCTGGCAGCATCATGCACATCGAAAAATCATCACGACCGCATCTTGATTCATCCAGAATAATGCGGTCGCCTCGACTCAGCCCCGTTCGAACAGCGCCATGGACTCCAGATGACCAGTGTGGGGGAACATGTCCAGCATCCCCAGACGGGTCAGCTTGTAGCCCCCCTGCACCAGCACCTGACTGTCACGGGCCAGGGTGACCGGGTTACAGGAAACATAGACCACCCGTTTGGGGGAAAGTGCCACCACGTGGCTCATCACCTCCAGCGCCCCGGGTCTGGCCGGATCCAGCAGCACCAGATCGAACCCTTCCCGGGCCCAGGACATGCCCACGATGTCGCCGCTCAAGTCCGCCTTGTAGAAGCGGGCGTTGTCGATGCCGTTGCGGCGAGCATTCTCCTGTGCACGCGTCACCATGGCGAGCTCCCCTTCCACCCCCACCACTTCGCGGGCCTGACGGGCCAGCGGCAGGGTGAAGTTGCCGATGCCGCAGAAGAGGTCCAGCACCTTGTCATCCTTACCTGCGTCGAGCCAGCTCAATGCCTGCTCCACCATGCGCTGGTTGACGGACCCGTTGACCTGGATGAAGTCGCCGGGAGCGAATGCAAGAGACAGGCCATCCAGCGTGTAACTTGGCTGAGACTGTTGACGCAGAGGTTCGATCTGCTCGTCCGCCGCCTGCAGATAGAGGTCTATCCCCTGGGCGGTGGCAAACTCGGTCAAGTGCGCCCGATCTGCCTCGGTGGGGCGACCGGTGTGGCGCAGCAGCATCAGAATGCCCTGCTCCCCCTTAATGAGTTCCGCATGGCCCAGTTCGCGCTGGCTCTTCAACCGGTTGAGGCATTCGCGCAGAGGGGCGATAAGAGCAGAGAGGGGCTCGGCCAGCACAGGACAGCCGGCAATCTCTACCAGATCGTTCGACTGGCGACGACGAAAGCCCACCCGGGTGCAGCGACCGTTCTTGTCAAACTTGATGGCCAGACGGCAGACCCGGCGGTAGGCGCGGGACTCCCCCGTCAGCGCAGGTGCCAACGCTGGCGCCTGGATGTTGCCAAGGCGCTCGAACAGGCTGACCAGTCCCGCCTCCTTGGCCGCCAGCTGATCTCCCTCTCCCAGGTGCTGGGCACTGCAACCGCCACACTCGCGATAGTGGTCGCAGAAGGGGGCAACCCGGTTGACCGCCGGGGTCACCACCTGTTGCAGGGCGGCGTGGGCATAGTGCTTCTTGTCGTCGATGATGCGGGCCTTGATGGCCTCGCCGGGCAGCGCCCCTTCGACGAAGATGGCCTTGCCTTGATGACGGCCGACGCCGACACAGTGGTGATCCAGACTGTCTACCGTAAATTCAATACGTTGGGGCTGGGTGGATTTCTTTTGGGGCTTGAAAAACTGGGCCATAAAACTTGGTGCCTATAGGTGGCTATGTCATGATTGTGGAATCTGCGGCAGACCATTGTCCCACAAGAATAATCGTATGACCAAATACGGCCTGAGGGCCCCAGCCGCGGCATCCGCCCCATCGTCCATTCTGACCAAAAGTGGCCCATTGATATGACCGGATACGGCCTGAGACCCCGTACAGCGACAATGACTGTATTGCCTGCCCGACCCCGGTGCCTGCATGCGCCCCGGATCATGGCTTCTCTTGCGAAAGGCGGGTCGGCGGCATGACCAAGTACGGTCTCAGGGCCCGGGTGCTGGCCTTCACCATCTTGCCGACCCTCATCATTGGCGGCCTCATCGCCGGCTATTTCACCTTCCACCGCTATCAGCAGCTGGAAAACAACCTCATCGATCAGGGCATCAACATCATCGAGCCCCTGGCCATCGCCAGCGAATACGGCATGACACAGCACAGCCGCGAATCCCTCAAGCGGCTGATCGGGCTCACCCATCGCAAAAACTCGCCCTTCATCAAGTCCATCGCCGTCTTCACCCAGGAGAACCAGCTGTTCGTGACGTCCAACTATCACAGGGACTTCAGCCAGCTTCGTCTGCCGGACGGCAGCGTCATCCCGGCCCTGACCAGCGTCTCCGTCAACGGCGATGACATCATACTGCGCACCCCCATCCAGGCAGAGACCAGCCTGGACGGCTTCCCGCTGCCAAGCGACCTGGAGCCGCCGGTCATTGGCTACATCTCCATGCAACTCGCCACGGACAGGGCCATCGTCCTGCAGTACCGCGACGCCTTCTTCGCGGTCATCATCGTGCTCATCGGGCTGGCCATCAGCGCCCTGTTCGGCTTCCGTCTGGTCAAGAGCGTGACCCAGCCCATCACCGACATGGTGCAGGCGGTGCACCGGATCAGGGAGGGGCGACTCGATACCCGGGTCAGCGGCCAGCTCACCGGCGAGCTGGACATGCTCAAGAACGGCATCAACGCCATGGCCAAGGCGCTCTCCGAATATCACGAGGAGATGCAGCAGAACATCGATCAGGCGACGTCGGATCTGCGGGAGACCCTCGAGCAGATCGAGATCCAGAACGTCGAGCTCGACATGGCGAAGAAGCGCGCCCAGGAGGCGGCCAGGGTCAAGTCCGAGTTTCTCGCCAACATGTCCCACGAGCTGCGCACCCCGCTCAACGGGGTCATCGGCTTCACCCGCCAACTGCTCAAGACCAGTCTGACCCCGAGCCAGACCGACTACATGCAGACCATCGAGAAGTCGGCACGCAACCTCCTTGGGATCATCAACGACATCCTCGACTTCTCCAAGCTGGAGGCGGGCAAGCTGCAGCTCGAGCACATCCCCTTCAGCCTGCGGGACACCCTCAACGAGACCATGCACCTGCTGGGGCCGAGCGCCCACGACAAGCAGCTCGAACTCTCCCTCCAGGTGGATGCCGCCGTGCCGGACTACCTCACCGGCGACCCCATGCGCCTGCAGCAGGTGCTCACCAACCTCACCGGCAACGCCATCAAGTTCACCGAGCGCGGCAACGTGGACGTGCGTGTCGAGCAGACCGGGGAATCGAACGGCAACAAGGTGCGCCTGCGGGCGCTGATTCGCGATACCGGCATCGGCATCTCGGAAGAGCAGCAGCGCCAGTTGTTCCAGGCCTTCAACCAGGCAGACTCCTCCATCTCCCGCCGCTATGGGGGCACCGGGCTCGGGCTCGTCATCACCCAGAAGCTGGTGCAGCAGATGGGGGGCCAGATCCGCTTCGAATCCGAACTCGGCAAGGGGTCGGTCTTCTCGTTCCACCTGGATCTGGATGTCTCGCCCCTGCCCCAGAGCGAGCGGCTTCCGCTGGATCGCATCCAGGGCAAGCGGGTCTGGCTGCTGGAGCCGGATCCCTTCACTCACGCCTCCCTGCTCGCCCTGCTGGGAGAGTGGCACCTGGATGTGCACTCCCTGACGGTGGACGAGGAGTGGCCCCCGATGAGCAGCCAGGACATGGTGCTCATCGGCAGCAGCACCCTGCACAGCCCGCAGCAGGTGATTGCCCGTCTCGACGGACTGGACGGCCAGCAGAACACCATAGTGCTGCTCAGCAGCCACGAGCCGGCCCTCTACGACGCCATGCTGTCCCACGGCGCCGTCCACTGCCTCTCCAAGCCCATCAACCATCGCAAATTGCTGCACGCTCTGCTCTCCCCCGAGGCGGTACGCCGTGCCCCCCTGCCCGCGCCGATGCCGCGCAGCGTGCAGGCGGTCAAGGTGCTGGCGGTGGATGACAACGCCGCCAACCTCAAGCTCATCGCCGCCATGCTCAAAGAGATGGTGACCGAGGTGGTGGTGTGCAAGAACGGCAAGGAGGCGGTCAACCTGGCCCAGAGCCAGCCGTTCGACATCATCTTCATGGATATCCAGATGCCCGTCATGGACGGCATCAGCGCCACCCAGGCGATCCGCCACCACTCCCTCAACACCGAGACCCCCATCGTCGCGGTCACCGCCCATGCCATTCCCGGTGAGCGGGAGCGCCTCATTCGCCAGGGCATGGACGACTACCTGGCCAAACCTATCGACGAGGGGATGCTGGCGCAGCTCATCACCGACTTCGCCCACCGGCGGCACCAGAATCACGGGGATCAGCAGATAGACTGGCCCCTTGCCGTGCGTCAGGCCGCCGGCAAGCCGGCCCTCGCCCGGGAGATGCTGACCATGTTGCTGGCCAGCTTCGACGAGGTGGAGCCCATCCTGGCGGCGGCGCTGGAAGGGAGTGCCGACGATGCAGACGTGCTGGCCCAGCTCCACCGCCTCAACGGTGGCTGCGCCTACTCCGGGGTGCCGGGTCTGCAACGCCTGCTCTCCCAGCTCGAGCAGCAGCTGCGCGACGGGGTCGCCGTGAGCGATCTGGAGCCCGAATTGCTGGAGCTGCAGGATGCCCTGGAGCAGGTGAGGCAGGAGGCCCCCCGCTACCTGGCCCTGACCGACTGAGGCGCTTTTTCTGACTGGACAGGCGGTAGGTGGTAACATCTGCACCGTTTCCACAGGAGTCAACATGACCAACAACGATATTCTGCGCCGCCTGCGCTATGCCCTCAGCATCAGCAACGACCAGATGGTCGAGATCTTTGCCAAGGGCAATCTGGCCATCACCCATGCCCAGTTGCACGGCTGGCTGATGAAAGAGGCCGAAGAGGGCGAGGCACAGGAAGCGGGCTTCGCCGCCTGCCCGGACTCGGCACTGAGCCAGTTCCTCGACGGCTTCATCGCCCTGCGCCGCGGTGTGCGAGAAGATGCCCCGCCCCAGGTGATCCCGAACCGGATCAACAACAACCTGATCCTGCGCAAGCTGCGCATCGGCCTCAACTACAAGGAAGAGGAGATGCTGGGCACCCTCAAGCTCGCGAACTTCAACCTCTCCAAGTCCGAGCTGAGTGCCCTGTTCCGCGCCAGGGATCACAAGCACTATCAGGATTGCGGGGATCAGATCCTGCGCAACTTCCTGATTGGCCTCACCGCCAAATACAGGCCCGGGCCCTGATGACCGCCTCCGGCCAGGTGCGAGGCTAGACCATGGGCTGGCATCGCCTGCTGACTCCACGCCCGTCGGCGAGCGGCGGTGCGTGTCGGTTCGCGGCGCGCTGGTTCTGGTCACTGCCCCTCATCCTGCTGCTCGGCGCCTGCCAGCCTGCGCCCTATCGTCTCAACCAGGATCATCAGAGCGCCAGCCAGAACGAGCGCATCGCCTTTCTCATCCTGCACTACACGGATGAAGAGGATGCCCGCTCCCTGCGCCTGCTGACCGAGCCGGAGCACAAGGTGAGCGCCCACTACCTGATCCCCCGCGACACCGACGAGCAACCGTTCCCGGTCTACCAGCTGGTGCCCGACAGCCAGCGGGCCTGGCACGCCGGACGCAGTCGCTGGCATCACTACGCCGGGCTCAACGCCAGTTCGCTCGGCATCGAGATAGTGAATCTCGGGTATGACGAGAAAGACGCGGCCCTGCCCGCCCATCTGAGACACTGGCAACCCTATCCCCCTGCCCAGATCGCCGCCCTCGGCGCCCTCGCCCGGGATCTGATCGAACGCTACCAGATCCCCCCCACCCAGGTGCTGGCCCACAGCGATGTCGCCCCCGAGCGCAAGCAAGATCCCGGCCCCCGGTTCCCCTGGCGCGAGCTCGCCCTGCGCTACGGTGTCGGCGCCTGGCCCGACGAGGCCCGGGTGGCCGAGCTGCGCCAGACGCAGCTCAATCCCTGGGATGCGCTGCAATGGCAGCAGCAGCTTGCCCGTTACGGCTACGGCCTCCCCCAGCACGGCGCCTGGGATGAGCAGAGCCGCGCCGTCCTGCGCGCCTTCCAGCTTCACTTTCGCCCCGCCCTGGTCACCGGCGAGCCGGATGCCGAATGCCAGGCCATCCTCACCGCCCTGCTGGAGCGCTACTTCCCGGAACCAAGCTGAGGCGCCCCTTCCCTTTCGCCCTCTGCACACGGATGCCCGGCCCCATGCCAGATGAGCACGGGGTTCACCCCGCCTTCCACTCCTGAAAACCACAAGGGACGCCGAAGCGTCCCTTGTGGTTTTCATACCTGCGAAGCGGCATCAGATCCCCTGACGGGCTTCCTGCATCAGCGCACGCATGTCGCTGACCGCCTTGGCCAGACCGTCGAAGGCGGCGCGACCGATGATGGCGTGGCCGATGTTGAGCTCATAGAGCTCGGGGATGGCGGCGATGGCCTTGACGTTGTGGTAGTGCAGGCCGTGGCCGGCATTGACCTTTAGCCCCTTGCCGGCGGCATAGGAGGCCCCGGCGGCGATGCGCTTGAATTCGGCGTTGCGCTCGGCATCCGTGGTGGCATCGGCGTAGCGGCCGGTGTGGATCTCGATGAAGGGGGCGCCGCTCTCCGCAGCCGCGTCGATCTGGATGGGGTCCGCATCGATGAAGAGCGACACCTGGGCGCCCACGGCGGCCAGGCGGGTCACCGCATCGGTCACCTTGTCCAGCTGGCCCGCCACGTCCAGACCACCCTCGGTGGTCACCTCGGTGCGCTTCTCCGGCACCAGGCAGACGAAGTGGGGCTTGATGCGGCAGGCGATGCCGATCATCTCCTCGGTCACCGCCATCTCCAGGTTCATCCTGGTCTGGATGGTCTGGCGCAGGATCTCCACGTCCCGGTCGGTGATGTGGCGGCGATCTTCCCGCAGGTGGACCGTGATGCCATCGGCACCGGCCTGCTCGGCCACGAAGGCGGCCTGTACCGGATCCGGATACTGGGTGCCGCGGGCGTTGCGCAGGGTGGCGATATGGTCGATGTTCACACCCAGGTAGATCTCGCTCATTGCTTACTCCTTGATACAGGTCATCTGTGAATGCCGGAGCGGGTGGAGCCCGCTCCTCTGTCCATGTGCCGCCGCAGGCCGGTTCTGGTCGCGGCGACAGCATTATTGTTCATGAAAGGCGATGTCATAAACACAAAACATCACCAGATAATAAAAATCAGCTTGAAACACTGCCTTTTCGCTTCAAAAAGAGCTCCCTGCTCTTCAGTTGACGCTTGCCGAGATAGGGCTGCAGCGCCAGTCGGCTGAAACGCTTGGCCGCCTGCAGCAAGGGAGGCGTGTCGAAACGCCCCTCGGCGAAGGCCAGCAGGTGGGCGCCGAGGAACAGGGTACGGGGATCCGGCGCCCGCTCGCAAGCGACAAAGCCGAGCTCCCGCTCGAAGCCGTAAAGCAGGGTGGGGTCGATGGGGGAGTCGTCGTCTGCGGCATATTCGAAGTCCACCGCGTAGCCCAGGGCCTGCAGCAGCAGGAACTCGAAGCGGCGCAGGGGCAGCTCCGGGGTCTCGCCGTCCGCCAGGGCCATGATGGCACGGGCATAGGCGTCGAACACCTCGGGGAAGGGGGTGTGCGCTTCCAGCAGGTAGTAGACCAGCTCGTTGAGATAGAGGCCGTAGAAGAGACGATCCCCGCCGAGGCGCAACGAGTGATCCGGGCACTCCACCTGGGTGAGGTTCTTTAGATCCCCCTTGCCGCGCCAGGCAATGGTGAGCAGGGTGAAGGGCTGAAGCAGCCCCTTTAGAGAGGAGCGTGGCCCGCGGGAACCGCGAGCCACCAGGGTGAATCGACCGCTATCCTGGGTGAAGACCTCGACCAGCTGGCTGGTCTCCCGATAGGGCCGACTGTGGATGACGAAAGCCGGGGTCAGCAATCAGTCGTCGCCATACCCGAGGCTGCGCAGGGCCCGCTCGTCGTCGGCCCAGCCGGACTTGACCTTGACCCAGAGCTCCAGGTGCACCTTGTTCTGGAACAGCCGTTCCATGTCGATGCGCGCCTCTGTGCCGATGGTCTTGATCTTCTCGCCCTTGTTGCCGATGACCATTTTCTTCTGGCCTTCGCGCTCCACCAGGATGAGCCCGTGGATGTGGTAGAGACCGGTATCCTCCACCTTGAAGCGCTCGATCTCCACCGTCACCGAATAGGGCAGCTCCTCGCCGGTGAAGCGCATCAGCTTCTCGCGGATGATCTCGGAGGCCATGAAGCGGGAAGATCGGTCGGTCACGTAATCTTCCGGGAAGAAGTGGACGTTCTCCGGCAGCAGATCCTTGGCCCACTCGCGGATCTTCTCCACGTTGGTGCCCTTCTCGGCGCTGATGGGCAGGATGTGGGCAAAGTTCATCTGCTGACCCAGCCACTCGAGGTGCGGCAGCAGATCCTCTTTCTCCTTGACGTTGTCGATCTTGTTGACCGCCAGCACCACGGGGCACTTGAGGTGGCGCAGCTTGCCCAGCACCATCTCGTCATCCTTGGTCCAGTGGGTGCCGTCCACCACGAACACCACCATGGCCACGTCCCCCAGGGAACTGGTGGCGGCGCGGTTCATCAGGCGGTTGATGGCCCGCTTCTCCTCGATGTGCAGACCCGGGGTATCCACATAGATGGTCTGATGGTTCTCCTCGGTGTCGATCCCCAGGATCCGGTGACGGGTAGTCTGGGGCTTCTTCGAGGTGATGCTGACCTTCTGGCCGAGCAACTTGTTGAGCAGGGTGGACTTGCCCACGTTGGGGCGGCCCACGATGGCGACAAAGCCGCAATAGGTGGTATCTGTCATGACCGCGTTCCCAATGCTGATGGAGTGAAAAGAGCGCACAGTGCCGGATCCGTCATGGTGCTCATGACAGCCGTTCCAGTGCTTGCTGCGCCGCGGCCTGTTCGGCCTTGCGGCGGCTGGAGCCGATCCCGACCAGGGGGCCATCCAGCCCATCCACTTCGCACTGGACGGTGAACTCCTGGTTGTGGGCCTCGCCCTTGACGTTGGTCACCGTGTAGGTCGGCAGGGATTTGCGGCTGCCCTGCAGGATCTCTTGCAGACGGGTCTTGGGATCCTTCTGTTCGATCCCGGGCTTGATCTCGCCAAGGCGGCTGGCATACCAGCCAAGCAGGAGGCTGCGCACCCGCTCCAGATCCGTGTCCAGATAGATGGCGCCAATCACCGCCTCGACGGTGTCGGCCAGGATGGACTCGCGGCGAAAACCGCCGCTTTTCAGCTCCCCCGGCCCCAGGATCAGGTGATCCCCGAGGTCGAATTCCCGGCCCAGCTCGGCCAGCGTCTTCTCGCGCACCAGGGTGGCGCGCATCCGGCTGAGATCCCCTTCCGCCGCCTGCGGGAAGCGGTGGAAGAGATCATCGGCAATCACCAGACTCAGGATGGAGTCCCCCAGAAATTCCAGGCGCTCGTTGTGACGGGACCCTGCGCTGCGATGGGTCAGTGCCCGGGTCAGCAGCTCAGGATCCTGAAAGACATGCCCGAGACGGGACTGCAGTCTGTTCATCTTGATATTCATTTACTTGATTCCGCCAATGCGGTTGAAGCGCACACCGGTCGGCACCCAGCTCGGCAAGCTGGACCCTTCCTCGCGCTCGAATTCGAAACTGATCCAGATGGCGACCGCCTTGCCCACTAGGTTCTGCTCGGGCACGAAGCCCCAGAAACGACTGTCGGTGCTGTTGTCGCGGTTGTCACCCATCACGAAATAGTGGCCTTCCGGCACCACCCACTCGTCGGGGTAGGTGCCGGGCTGGCGATAGTAGCGGTCCACCAGGTCCGGCATCAGCGGGTTGCGCAAGGTCTCGTGGGAGACATCGCCCAGCTGTTCGGTGTAGCGATCCAGCGGGATCCCCATCTGGCTGAACTCGCCGCGCTGCTCGAACTTGACGTCCAGCTTCTGGAAGCCGGGGCACGTTTTCCCTTCCTGCTCATCGCACTTGGGCCGGATCATCAGCTCCTTGTTGCGATAGATGACCCGATCGCCGGGCATGCCGACCACCCGTTTGATGTAGTCCACCCGGGTATCCAGCGGATACTTGAAGACCACCACATCACCGCGCTTCGGCTCGCCGGTCTCGAGGAACTTGGTGTTGGTCACCGGGTCCTTGAGGCCGTAGGCAAACTTCTCCACCAGGATGAAGTCGCCCACCAGCAGGGTCGGCATCATGGAGCCGGACGGGATCTGGAACGGCTCGAAGATGAAGGAGCGCAGGATCAGCACCAGCGCGATCACCGGGAAAACCCCGCCGGTCTGTTCGATCCAGACCGGCATGGGGGCCACCTTGGCCAGTGTCTTCTCGTCCACATCCGGACCGGCATTGGCACGGGCGGCGGCAATCTTGGCCGCCCGCTGCTTGGCCCAGACCAGCTTGTCGAGCGTCCAGATGATGCCGGTCAGCAGGGTGACGACGACGAGGATCAGGGAAAAGGTGCTTGCCATCGATTAATCCTTTCCGACGTGGAGAATGGCGAGGAAGGCCTCTTGCGGCACGTCCACACGGCCCAGGGACTTCATCCGCTTCTTGCCTTCTTTCTGCTTGTTCAGCAGCTTCTTCTTCCGGCTCACGTCACCACCGTAGCACTTGGCGGTAACGTCTTTACGCAATGCCTTGACAGTGCTGCGGGCGATGATCTGGTTGCCGATGGCGGCCTGAATGGCGATGTCGAACATCTGGCGCGGGATCAGCTCGCGCATCTTCTCCACCACCTGACGACCGCGATACTGGGCGTTCTCCTTGTGGGTGATGATGGCCAGGGCGTCGACCCGCTCGCCGTTGATCATGATGTCCAGACGGACCATGTCGGAGGTTTCGAAACGCTTGAAGCCGTAGTCCAGGGAGGCGTAGCCGCGACTGGTGGACTTCAGACGGTCGAAGAAGTCGAGCACCACTTCCGCCATCGGGATCTCGTAGGTCAGCGCCACCTGCTTGCCGTGGTAGACCATGTTGGTCTGTACGCCGCGCTTCTCGATGCAGAGAGTGATGACGTTGCCCATGTACTCCTGCGGCAGCAGAATGTGGCACTCGGCGATGGGCTCGCGCATCTCCTTGATGTTGTTGATGGCGGGCATCTGGGCCGGGCTGTCGATGTGGATGGTGGAGCCATCGTTCAGCTCGATCTCGTAGACCACGGTCGGCGCTGTGGTGATGAGATCCAGATCGTATTCACGCTCCAGACGCTCCTGGATGATCTCCATGTGCAGCATCCCGAGGAAGCCGCAGCGGAAGCCGAAGCCCAGCGCCGTGGAGCTCTCCGGTTCGTAGAACAGGGAGGCATCGTTGAGGGAGAGCTTCTCCAGCGCATCGCGGAAGGACTCGTAGTCATCGCTGGAGATGGGGAACAGGCCCGCATAGACCTGGGGCTTCACCTTCTTGAAGCCGGCCAGCGCCTTCTCGGCACCGTGCTTGGCCAGGGTCAGGGTATCCCCCACCGGCGCACCGTGGATATCCTTGATGCCGCAGACGACCCAACCTACCTCGCCACAACCCAGGCCGTCGGTGTCCACCTGCTTCGGCGTGAAGATACCGATGCGATCCACACCCCACACCTGACCGGTGCTCATCACCTTGATCTTGTCGTTCTTTTTCAGGGAACCGTTCTTGATCCGCACGAGCGACACGACCCCGAGATAGGAGTCGAACCAGGAGTCGATGATCAGCGCCTGCAGCGGCGCCTCCGGATCCCCTTCCGGGGACGGGATCTTGGCGACGATCTCTTCCAGCACCAGATCGACACCGAGGCCGGTCTTGGCGGAGCAGCGCACCGCGTCCACCGCGTCGATGCCGACGATGTCCTCGATCTCCTCGGCAACCCGCTCGGGCTCTGCGGCCGGCAGGTCGATCTTGTTCAGCACCGGCACCACTTCCAGATCCATTTCCATGGCGGTATAGCAGTTGGCCAGAGTCTGTGCCTCAACCCCCTGACCGGCATCCACCACCAGCAGTGCCCCTTCACAGGCAGCCAGGGAGCGAGAAACCTCGTAGGAGAAATCCACGTGGCCCGGGGTGTCGATAAAGTTCAGCTGATAGGTGTTACCGTCTTGTGCCTGGTAGTTCAGGGTCACACTCTGTGCCTTGATGGTAATGCCGCGCTCGCGCTCCAGATCCATGGAGTCCAGCACCTGGGCCTGCATCTCGCGATCGGACAGGCCGCCGCAAGTCTGGATCAGACGGTCCGACAGGGTCGACTTACCGTGGTCGATGTGCGCAATAATCGAAAAGTTACGAATGTGTTTCATCGAGCAAGAATCACTCAAAATTAAGTTAGGGTCGGATATGAGGGCAGGATTTTACTGGATAACCCGGTCGACGGCCAATCTTTAGTCGGCGGGCCCCACAAATAGCGCCTTGTCTGGCGGGCGTTGGGCACCTGGATGCCCTCCGCCAGACCCGGCCCCTCAAGAGAGATGACGGGTATTGAGCACCACCCCGAGCATGCGGGGACCGTATTCCCCCTGTTCGAGCCGGTCAGAAAAGTAACGAACCAGTAAAAATCCGATGGCGCCGCCCAGCAGACAGCAGAGGATGGTCACCCCCTCTCCCGCCGACAAGAGCGGCACCAGCCAGAGCTGGCCGAGCAGGGCGCCCAGCAGCAGACAGAAGAGCGGCAGCACGTACACCAGAGCCGCACCGCGCAGGATGCTGGCCTGAGGGATGCCCAGGCGGATCTGCTGGCCCACCGCCACATCACCGGTGAGGGCGACCCGCAGCCGCTGCGCCTTCATGGGAAAGGCCTTGGCGACGGTGCCGGTCCCGCAGCTGGATTGTTGGTGGCAACCGCTGCAGGCGGATCGCCGCTCGCACTCCACCCAGGCGTGATTGCCGTCGATGGCCACTACTGTGGCCAGCTCTTCACTCATGTTACTCACCTGATGACTCCTCACAGGGGACGGTGGATGCTCCGGATCTCAGCACGGAGGCACCCTCAGGGCAAGTCTCACGGCAAAGACTCACTGCACCGCCTCGTTGCGAGCCAGGGGCTGCACTGCCTCGGCGATGCGCTTGGCAGTTTCGGCGGGCACCTCGCCCACCACGGTGATCTCCACCCCGACCTCGTTGACGAAGCTCACTAGCGAGGTGGCCCCCTGGCGAATCAACTGCTGGCGCACCGCCTGCTTGGGATCGACCCGGGAGACGTAGACGGAGAGATCCACCAGCCCGTCGGAGAGCATCATGTAATCCACCGGCAGACTGGTGCTGACCAGCTGATGCCGATCCTGAGAGAGCACCTTGAAGCCATCGGGCAACCAGGTCAGGTGCCAGTTGAGAGTCTGCTGGGGAGCGGGATAGGCATCTTCCAGCGCCAGCGCATCCGGCAGCTTGCTGCGTGCCAGGGTGACCAGCCAGGGGGCCGGCGCAGATTGCCTGTCCAGATCCACCCCCAGCACCTGCTCCACCAGATTGCCCTCTCGATCCACCATGTCCACCCGCAGCAGCAGATGGCTCTGTTCGTCAATCCAGAGCACGAAGCCGTACTTGTCCGCCTCCTTGGGCACCAGCCGTACCACTTGTGCCACCAGGCCGGCCACCCGGCTGCGGCCCGCCAGCACGGGGTCATAACTCTCCATCACCCGGGGCAGCGGCATCCTCACCAGGCTCGACCACACCCCGGGGAAACGCGCCCCCTTGAGGGTGTAGGGTTCATGGGTGTTTTCGAAGAAGGTGTATTCGTTCTGGCGTTGCAGGAACTCCACGGCCTTGCCGTCGAGATAGCTCAGGTGAGCCACCTCCTTGCCATCGATGATCCCGTGGCTGAAACGGATAGGCTCGAGGCGCCCCTGGCGGGCCTTGACCATGGACAATTCGAAGTTTTGTTGCGAAACGGCACTCTGCATCTGCTGCAACAAGGCCTCGGCCGACAGATCGTCGGCCGAGGCCTTGGCACAAATCAACAGGAGAGAGGCCAGCAGGATACGGCTGGACTGGCGCACGATCTGATCCCTAAAAATGCGTTATTCCTGAATCTGCTTGTCTTGCAGCAGACGCTGTTGCAGTTGATGGTCGCGCAGGAAGGCATTGATGCGCTCGCGCTGCTCCTGCATCTGCTGCTCGCTCAGACCTTGCTGACGCACACCGGTCCGGCTGCCATCCTGGGGATAGTGCACGCTCACCGGCGCAGCACTGCCACCCACGGGTATGGTATTGAGCACCGGGCTGGTCGGCACACCATCCTTGCCCTGGTACTGCTGCACGCCGAAGATGACGGCGGCAGCCACGGAGGCGGCAATGGCATACTGCCCCACTTGCTGGCCAAAGCGGCGAACGAATGGGATCACCTTGCCGGCGGGCTGCACCTGGGGCGCAGCAGGCTGAGCCGGCTTGGGCGCCAGTATGGCGGGTTCATCCTCCAGCGCCAGCATGATGCTGTCGCTGAGATCCAGTTGCAGATTGACCGGCAGGTCACCCCGCATGGCATCACCGATCAGATGGTAACGCGACCAGGTATCCTGCAGAGCGGGATCCGTTCCCAGCTCGTTCAGTACCTCGATTTCGCTGAGGTCGCCATCCATCAGGGCTGAAAGTTGCTCTTTATTTGCCATAAGTTTGCCTGTCTTTCCCCAGTTAATGCTCGATCAGAGGTTGCAGCTTTTTATCGATTGCTTCCCTCGCCCGGAAGATGCGGGATCTCACCGTACCCACCGGACAATCCATGATCTCCGCAATCTCCTCGTAGCTCAGCCCTTCCATTTCACGAAGGGTGATCGCCGTTCTCAAATCTTCTGGCAAGGCTTCTATGGCGGTAAACACAGTACGCTTGATCTCGTCGGTCAGCGCCAGGTTTTCCGGGGTGGCCACCTCTTGCAGGGCTTCACCACCACCATAATATTCAGCCTCGTCCGCTTCGACATCACTGCTGGGCGGTCTGCGCCCCTGTGACGTCAGGTAGTTTTTGGCCGTGTTGACGGCGATCCGGTACAACCAGGTGTAAAACGCGCTCTCGCCACGGAATGTCGGCAACGCACGGTAGGCCTTGATGAATGCCTCCTGCGCCACATCCGGTACATCGCCCGGATTGTTGACATACCTGGCCACCAAGTTGACCACCTTGTGCTGGTACTTGCGTACCAACAGGTTGAATGCATTTTTATCGCCACGCTGGACCCGTTCAACCAGCTGTTCGTCCAGTAGATTCTGGTCGCTCATCAGAGCCGTAAAACCCCCATCAGGTTATCGTTTTTCTTTTCCGGCCCCTTCTAAGCGCACAAGTTCAGACAGGAGGAATCAGGGAAAGTTCGCTTGCATTGAAAAAAATGTGATGCGGGCTGCATCACAACCCCCCTTGGGCTACCATGGGGCCAGTTCTTAATCCAGGCCAATGATACTTATGAAAGCAAGTGTTGAATACCTTTGCGACGTACTCATCATTGGCAGCGGTGCCGCCGGTCTGTCCCTCGCGTTGCGATTGGCAGACCAGGCCAAAGTCCTGGTTCTGAGCAAGGGGCCCATCAGTGAGGGGGCCACTCTCTATGCGCAAGGAGGCATCGCTGCCGTGTTCGACGAGACCGACAGCATCGAATCCCACGTGAGCGACACGCTCAACGCCGGCGCCGGGTTGTGCGACCCGGCGGTGGTGGAGTTCACCGCCCGCAACGCCCGCGACTCCATCCAGTGGCTCATTCAGCAGGGGGTCCCCTTCGATCAGGAAGAGGATGCCGAGGGGGAATCCCACTATCACCTGACCCGGGAAGGGGGCCACAGCCATCGCCGCATCTTCCACGCGGCCGATGCCACCGGCAAGGCGGTGCAGCTCACCCTGATCGACCAGGTGCGCGCCCACCCCAACATCCAGCTGATGGAGCGCTTCAACGCGGTCGATCTCATCACCACCCGCAAGTTGGGTCTGCCGGGCAACAAGGTACTGGGAGCCTATGTCTGGAATCGCAACGCCGAGCAGGTCGAGGTGATCCGCGCCCGCTTCGTGGCGCTGGCCACCGGCGGGGCCTCCAAGGTGTACCAATACACCTCCAACCCGGATGTGAGCTCTGGCGACGGCATCGCCATGGCATGGCGGGCCGGCTGCCGGGTGGCGAATCTGGAGTTCAACCAGTTCCACCCCACCAGCCTGTTCCACCCGGACGACCCCAACTTCCTGCTGACCGAGGCGCTGCGCGGCGAGGGGGCCTACCTGCGCCGTCCCGACGGCAGCCGCTTCATGCCGGAGTTTGACGAGCGGGCCGAGCTGGCCCCGCGGGACATCGTCGCCCGCGCCATCGACCACGAGATGAAGCGCCTCGGGGCGGATTGCATGTATCTGGACATCAGCCACAAGCCGGCGGATTTCATCATCAAGCACTTCCCGACCATTTATGAGCGCTGCCTCGCGGTCGGTATCGACATCACCAAGGAGGCGATGCCCATCGTCCCGGCGGCCCACTACACCTGTGGCGGCGTGATGATCGACAACAACGGCCAGACCGACATCCCCGGCCTCTATGCCATCGGCGAGGTGACCTATACCGGGTTGCACGGCGCCAATCGCATGGCCTCCAACTCCCTGCTCGAATGCGTGGTCTATGCCCACCAGGCGGGAGCCGACATCCTGGCCAAGCTGCCCACCAGCGTGGCGCCCCCCAGCCTGCCGGCCTGGGACGAGAGCCAGGTGGATGACTCGGACGAGCAGGTGGTGATCCAGCACAACTGGCACGAACTGCGACTGATGATGTGGGACTACGTGGGCATAGTGCGCACCAACAAGCGCCTGGCCCGGGCCAAGCGTCGCATCGATCTGCTCAAGCAGGAGGTGCAGGAGTACTACGCCAACTTCCGGGTCTCCAACAACCTGCTGGAGCTGCGCAACCTGTTGCAGGTGGCCGAGCTTATCGTCAACTGCGCCCTGGAGCGCAAGGAGTCTCGCGGTCTGCACTACAACCTGGATTATCCGGACATGCAGCCGGACTCCAAGCCGACCGTGCTGACCCCGGATCGGGAATGACGCCGGATCTGGAATAAGGCCGTTGCGTTCGATTCGGGCGTATGCCCTCCCCCAGATGACCCCGCCCAGGCGGGGTCATCTGCTATGAGCGGCAGATGTAGCAGGTAGAGAGAGACGCCCCTAGCGAACAGCGAGGTGGATGGCGCGGGCCAGGGCGCGGTAGTGTGCAGGGGCCAGGGCATCGGAGAAGAGCCAGAGCTGCCCCTCGGAGCCCTCCACCGTCTTCAGCCGCAACCAGAGCACCCCGGGCAGGATGCGGCTGCGGGGATCCAGCCGATGGCGCGCCCCTTGCCACTCGAGCCACTCCCCATCCCAGACGAGCACGCCGCTCGCCGCCGGATGGCGGCGCAACGCGCGCCACAGACTCAGCCCCCAGACAGGGAGGAACAGCCCCCATTGCCAGCCCTGGATCAGGCTGGCGACGGGCAAGAGCAGCAACAGAAACAGGATGCACAGCAGCAGACGCTGCTGGCGGGAGGCGATCACGGGCATCACTACCCGCTGGGAAGACGCGAGGCTGGCCATGAGGGGTGGCGGTCGCGAGTCGGGCTCAGCGCAGGCTGTCGTGGCGGGCCTGGTTGCGCTCGAGGATCAGGGGGATCATGGCGGCAAAATCGGGATCCTCGGGCACGCCGTGACCCATGCACCAGCGGAACAGCTCGGGATCCTCGCACTCCAGCAGGCGGATGAAGGTGCGCTGTTCGGCCTCGCCGAGGCCATCGAACTCGTGCTCAAAAAAGGGCATAAAGATCACATCCAGCTCGAGCATGCCGCGACGGCAGGCCCACTTCAGGCGGGACTTCTCACTTGGGTTCAACATGGAACTCTCCTTACAAAGACCGGGGAATGGTAGCAGCAGGATTTTCCGGCTGACAAACATTCCTTACGTCTTTACCATGCAGGTCACATACTTTCTGTCTCTGGAATCCCATCGTGAGCCTGCCGACCCCTCTTCTTCCTGCCGAGCCGACCCTGTTTTCCCTGACCAACCTGGCCATCACCCGCCTCGGCGGCCCGGATCGCGCCAAGTATCTGCAAGGTCAGGTCACCTGCGACGTCAACGCCCTGCAACCGGGCCAGAGCACCCTCGGCGGCCACTGCGATCCCAAGGGCAAGCTGTGGAGCGATTTTCGCCTGCTCTGCCTGGAAGACAGCCTGCTGATGCTGACCAAGCCCTCGGTGCTGGCCCGCCAGCTGCCGGAACTCAAGAAGTTTGCGATCTTTGCCAAGGTCGAGATCGGCGAGTTTCAGGGCAGCCTGACCGGACTGGCCGGTCAGGGGACGGACGACTGGATGGCACAGCACTTCGCGCTGACCGGCACCGGCCTGGTGGAGGGCGGCATGGCAGTCAGGGTGGAGGCGGACCGCTGGCTGCTGGCGAGCACATCTTCGCTGGCCCTGAACCTGCCGGTGGGCGACGAAGGACTCTGGTGGGGGCTGGAAATCAAAGCCGGTCTCCCCCATCTGGAAGCGGTCCATCAGGGGGAATACATCCCCCAGATGCTGAACCTGCAAGCCCTTGATGGCATCAGCTTCAACAAGGGCTGCTACATGGGGCAGGAGACGGTGGCGCGCGCCAAGTATCGCGGCGCCAACAACCGCGCCCTCTTCGTGCTGAGCGGCACTGCCGCAACGCAGGTAGCCAGCGGTGACACCCTGGAGATCCAGCTCGGTGACAACTGGCGCCGCAGCGGTCTGGTGCTCAACGCCTGGCAGCAGCAGGGTCAGGTGTGGCTCACCGCCGTGCTGCCCAAGGATACCGAGGCCGACGCCCGCTTCCGCCTCAAGCTGGAAGAGGGCTCCAGCCTCGGTCTGCAACCCCTGCCCTATGCGTTGATCGACTGAATTCCCCCTAGCGAGGCACCCGCGCCAGCAGTGCCTCCTGCAACCAGCGCCCCGCCTGCCCGAGCGGGCGGGCGCGATACCACTGCAACTCCAGCGCCAGTTCCGCCTCGGCGATGAAGTCCGGCTTGAGCACCACCAGCTCCCCCCGCGCCAGGGGCCGGTGCAGCAGAAACTCGGGCACCGCCGCCCATCCCAGCCCCAGTTTCACCAGCTCCAGGATCCCGAGATCCCCCTCCACCCACCACACTTGCGCCGAGAGGCGGAAGCGATGGCGCTCCGTCCCCTCCCGCCGTCCGGTCACCATCAACTGGCGAGCCCCTTGCAAGTCGCTCTCCTTCAACGGCGTCTTGTGGGCCAGGGGGTGATCCGGAGAGACCACCAGGGGCATGGTGACCGTCCCCAGGGAGCGGGAGACCAGCTCCCGCTCGGGGTGCGCCTTCTGATAGCTGATGCCAAGCTGGGCACGACCGCTCTTGAGCAGCTCGGTCACGTCCTCCATCAGCGGGAACAGCAGCTCCAGCTCCACCGCCGGGTAACGGCTGGCGAACTCCTCCAGCAGGGAACCAAGCCAGGGCAGGTGGGAGTCATCGTCGATGGCCAGGGTGAGGCGCGACTCGACGCCGTTGGCCAGTTCTCCTGCGATGGCCTGCAGTCGCTCGCTCTGGGCCAGCAGCACCCCCGCCTCCTGACAGATGCGGGCACCCGCCTCGGTCAGCACGGGATAGCGGCCGCTGCGATCGAACAGCGCAAGGCCGAGATCGATCTCCAGGTTGGCGATGGCGGCACTCACCACCGACTGGGCCTTGCCCAGCCTGCGCGCCGCCGCCGAGAACGACCCGGTCTCGGCCGTCGCCAGCAATGCCTTGAAGTGTTCCAGTGAAGGGGTCATGAGCCTGCTCCGCCGTGCTGCCGTGCTGTTGTGTCGTCACATCTATCTATTTTAGCGATAGATACCAACGTGAATCTATCCGGTTTTGGCGATACATTGCCGCCATTCCCTGACCAAAGAGAGAGACAGACCATGCGTACGACCCGTGACCGCCTGCGCCACGCCATCGGCTTCGAATTGATTGGCCTGCTGATCGCCGCCCCGCTGGCCAGCTGGGTGACCGGCGTCGGGCTCAACCACATGGGCCCCCTGGCCCTGTTCTTCTCGGTGGTCGCCACCGTCTGGAACTATGTCTACAACATCGGGGTGGACAAGCTGCTGCTGCACTATCAGGGCCACACCCACAAGGCGCTGTGGCAGCGTGTGCTGCACACCCTGGGGTTCGAGGGGGGCCTGCTGATCGTGGCCCTGCCGGTGATGGCCTGGTGGCTCGACATCGGTCTGCTGGAGGCGCTGGTGCTGGATATGGGCTTCGTGCTCTTCTACCTGGTCTATGCCTTCGTCTACAACTGGAGTTACGACAAGGTGTTCCCCATTCCCATGGGACAGGTGCAGAAGGTGCTGGGATAAGCGATTCGAGGGGTAAGGGCGAGGCACCATCATGCGATGGCATGATGGTGCTGAAGAGGGCCTCGCGGGGTCAGGCCTGGGCCTTGACCTCTTCCGGCGGGGTGTCGTCCTGCCTGGTTTCCTGGCGCATCATGGCTTCGAGGTCGCTCTGGTACTGGTTCAGCATGCGCTGGGCCGCCACCATGTCCCCCTTGTGCAGGCGCTCGAACAGATGATGCTGCACCACGCCGTTGAGGTACTCCACCGTGATGGGTTGCTCCAACGCCGACAACAGCTCCTCTTTTTCCAGCTCCGCATTGATCTCGTCGACACTGGTACGCAGCAGACCGGCCAGTTGCACCAGCATGCGGCGCTCCCCTTCACGCAACAGGCTCAACATGCGGTTTCTCTGCTGCTCATTCTGTTGGGTCATACATTTCCTTACGTAGAATTGGAACAAGCCCGCTCATTCTGCCCTGTCCTTTTCACAGCGTCCATCTCGGGCGCATGACTTATTCCGGGTGCGGGGGGCCGGGTGCTATTTGCCCCCCGGCCCGGTATAGTAACGGCTGATCCAGGGGGCCCGTGCGCCCCGTTGCCGAGACCGTCCATCCCTATGACCGATGCCATTCTGGTGCTCTGCACCTGCCCCGACGAGACCAGTGCAGACCGCCTCTGCGAGCAACTGCTCGACCAGCGCCTCGCCGCCTGCATCAACCAGCTGCCCGGGGTCACCTCCGTCTATCGCTGGCAGGGCAAGACGGAGCGAACCCGGGAGATCCAGCTCGTCATCAAGAGTCGGGCCACTCTGTTCGAGCCCCTGCGCCAGTGCATTCTCGCCCACCATCCCTACGAGGTACCGGAGATCCTGGCGCTCCCGGCAAGCCAGGGCCACCCTGCCTATCTCGACTGGTTGACACAGGAGACTTCATGACCGCCTCTCGCCCCCTCTCCTTCCTGCTGATGCTGCTGGGCCTGCTCTGCGTCCTGACGACGGCCCCCGCCCGGGCCAGCAGCCAGGATCTGCTCGGCAGCCTCGGCATCGAGACCCAGCCCAGATTCCTCAAAGTGGATCAGGCCTTCGCCCTCGAGAGCGAACAACAGGGTGATCGGCTGCTGCTCCGGATACGCATCGCCGACGGCTACTACCTCTATCGCCACAGCATCCGTGTGAAGGGAGAGAACCTCGCCTTTGACGAGCCCGTCCTGCCCCCCGGTACCGAGCACGAGGATGACTTCTTCGGCAAGAGCCGGGTCTATTACCAGGAGGTGCAGATCCCCGTGGCGCTGACCCGGGTCGGGGACGCGGCCAGCCTCACCCTGAGTTACCAGGGCTGCACCGAGGGACTCTGCTACCCACCTACCGACAAGCGGATCGCCGTCGAGCCCCTCACCGCCCCCGCCCAGGTGGAAGCGGCGGCCAGCCTTCAGGACACAGACGTGCCGGGCAGCCAGCAGGACAGGCTGGCGGCCGCCCTCGGCAGCCAGGGGTTCTGGATCAGCGTCGCCGCCTTCTTCGCCCTGGGTCTCGGCCTCGCCTTCACCCCCTGCGTCTTCCCCATGTATCCCATCCTGACCGGGATCATCGCCGGGGCCGGGCATCGCCTCTCCACCCGTCGCGCCTTCCTGCTCTCCTTCGTCTATGTGCAGGGGATGGCGGTCACCTATACCCTGCTCGGACTCGTCGTCGCCTCGGCGGGCCTGCAATTCCAGGCGGCCCTTCAGCACCCCTATGTGCTCATCGGCCTCTCGGTGATGTTCGTGCTGCTCGCCCTCTCCATGTTCGGGCTCTACACCCTGCAACTGCCGAGCAGCCTGCAAACCCGTCTCTCGGGCTTCTCCAACCGCCAGCAGGGCGGATCCGTGGCCGGCGTCGCCATCATGGGCATGATCTCGGGACTGGTCTGCTCCCCCTGCACCACGGCGCCGCTCTCGGGGGCGCTTATCTACGTGGCCCAGAGTGGCGATCTCTGGCTCGGCGGTGCGGCCCTCTATGCCCTCTCCCTGGGCATGGGGCTGCCGCTGCTCTTGCTCGGCACCTCTGGCGGCAAGCTGCTGCCCAGGGCCGGCGCCTGGATGGATGTGATCAAGCAACTCTTTGGCTTTGCGCTGCTGGCGGTACCCATCCTGCTGCTCTCAAGGCTCCTGAGCGACCAGATGTCCACCCTGCTCTGGCTCGGCTGGGGACTGGTGCTGTGCGGTTATCTCTATCACCACAACCAGCATCGCGCCCATTCGGTGGGCAAGAGCCTCGGCGGCTTCGTCCTGCTGCTGGGGATGATGGGCCTTGTGGTGGTGGGCAAGGATCTGCTGCTGCCACCCGAGGGGGCCAATGCCGCCGCCCAGACCCAAGCCCCCCGATTCATCCGCATCAAGACCCTGGACGATCTCAAGGTGCAGCTCGCAGCCGCCCGCGGCAAGCCGGTGCTGCTGGATCTCTACGCCGACTGGTGCGTGGCCTGCAAGGAGTTCGAGCACAAGACCTTCAGCGACCCCGATGTGCAGGCGCGCTTCAGCGAGATGGTGCTGCTGCAGGCGGACGTCACCGCCAACGACGACGCCGACGTGGATCTGCTCAACGGCCTCAACGTGCTGGGATTGCCGACCCTCATCTTCTTCGATCGCGATGGCAACGAGATGAACGGCCAGCGGGTGACCGGCTTCATGGGGCCTGCCAAATTTCTCGGCCAGCTGGACAAGCTGCGCTGATACCGGGTGGCCCGTGCAACCGTGTGGGCCCCCTGTTTGACCGCCATTTTTCCGGCAATCCCTTGTATATGACCGACGCCGTGGCAGAATTTGCCCTTTCCCGTCTCGTTCGTCCGGAGTTTTGATGAAAAAGTGGTTCATCCCCCTGCTGGCCCTCTGGCTTTATGGCTGCAACGCAGGTCCCGGTGAAGAGACCATCCAGAGCCAGGTCACCGCTAGGTTGCAGGCGGGCACGGATGCTGACCTGTTCGACATCCGCGACTTCGCCGTGCTCGGCAAGGAGGAGCGGATGGAGGGGGTCTATCTGGTCAAGGTGAGCTACCAGCTCCACTTCAAGCAGGGACTGGATCAGTTGCAGGTGCTGCACGACGAGGATCTCGTCTATGACAGGGTCGGCCCCTTCCAGCAGGAGATGGGACTGATGGAGCTCGAGCGCAAATATGGCGACTTCGAGGCAGGCCAGGCCCTGGTGCAGGAGACCCAGGTCTGGATGATGAAGACGGAGCAGGGCTGGCGCCTGGCCGAGCCAGACGCGACGCAGCAGGGATAATCCCGAGCCCCCCTCCCCCTAGAGCAGATCCTTCAGCCGATACCAGAGCATCCCGAGCGCCAGCAGCGGAGAGCGCAACGCCGGGCCACCCGGGAAAGTCATGTGGGGGACGCGGCTGAAGAGATCGAAGCCCCGGCTCTCCCCCTTGATCGCCTCCGCCACCAGCTTGCCCGCCATGTGGGTGGCATTGAGGCCATGGCCCGAATAGGCCTGGGCATAGAAGACGTTGGGATGCTGCTCGAGGCGGCCTATCTGGGGCAGACGGTTGGCGCCTATGCCTATCATGCCTCCCCACTGGAACTCGATGGCGGTACCCGCGAGCTCGGGGAAGACCCGCAGCAGCTTGGGCAGCATGAAGGCCTTGATGTCGCGGGGGTCACGGCCCGAGTAGTTGCAGGCCCCGCCAAACAGCAGGCGACCGTCCGCCGACAGCCGATAGTAGTCGAGCGCCACGTTCTGATCGCACACCGCCATGTTCTGTGGCAGCAAGCGCTGGCGCAGGCGCTTCTCCAGCACCTGGGTGGCGAGAATGTAGGAGCCCGCCGGCAGCACCTTGCCCCCGAGATCGGGCTGGAGGTCGCCCAGGTAAGCGTTGCAGCCGATCACCAGGTAGTCCGCGCTGACCCGGCCGTGGGCCGTGGTCACCTCGACCCGCTCGCCGTAATCGATGTGGGTCACCCTTGAGTGTTCGAACAAGGAGACCCCGAGACTGGCTGCCGCACGCGCTTCGCCGAGGGCCAGGTTGAGAGGATGCAGGTGACCGGAGCCCATGTCGATCATCCCGCCGATATAGCGATCCGATCCGACAACGGTGTGCATCTCCTCCCGCGCCACCATTTTCAGTGCGTGCCGATAACCCAGGCTCGCCAGGTGCTCGGCATCCTCCTCGAACCCCCTCAGGTGGCGCGCCTTGGTGGCGAGATCGCAATAGCCCCAGGTGAGATCGCACTCGATGTTGAAACGCTCGACCCGCTCGCGCACCAGCTGCACCGCTTCGATCCCCATGAGATCCAGCTCCCGCACGCCCGCCTCGCCAATCCAGCGGGCGAACTGGTTGGTATCGTGGCCGATGCCGCGGATCAGCTGGCCGCCGTTGCGCCCCGACGCTCCCCAGCCGATGCGGTTGGCCTCCAGCAGCACCACCTTGTAACCGGCATCGGCCAGGTTGATGGCGGTGTTGAGGCCGGTGAAACCGCCACCGATGACGCAGACGTCCGCATCCAGCTCACCACTGAGCTCGGGCCACTGCCGATGGTCGTTGCGAGTGGCCGCGTAATAGGAGGCCGTGTGTTCCTGATGTCCCTGTCTTCCTGTCTGCATGCTCAGCATCCTGCCTGGTTGCATTCGTTTACTAAATTAAACGGGTGTCATCGATAATACCCAGCCCCCCATCCCCAATCCAGCCCGTCAGGATCACAGAAATGCAAAAGGCGCCCCGAAGGGCGCCTTTTCATGCAATCAAGGTGCTGCGAATTACAGTACGTCGATGGCGTTCAGGTCGGAGAAGGCCTTCTCCAGACGCGCGATCATGGAAGTCTGACCGGCACGCAGCCATACGCGCGGATCGTAGAACTTCTTGTTCGGCTTGTCGGCACCTTCCGGGTTGCCCAGCTGGCCTTGCAGGTAGGCTTCGTTGGACTTGTAGAAGTTCAGCACGCCTTCCCAGGTCGCCCACTGGGTGTCGGTGTCGATGTTCATCTTCACCACGCCGTAGGAGATGGATTCGCGGATCTCTTCCAGGGTAGAGCCGGAGCCACCGTGGAACACGAAGTCCAGGGACTTGGCAGGCAGACCGAACTTCTCGGAGACGTACTTCTGGGAGTTGTCCAGGATCTTCGGAGTCAGCTTGACGTTACCCGGCTTGTACACACCGTGCACGTTGCCGAAGGAGGCAGCGATGGTGAAGCGCGGGCTGATCTTGGACAGACGCTCGTAGGCGTAGGCCACGTCTTCCGGCTGGGTGTACAGGGAGGATTGGTCCAGGTGGCTGTTGTCCACGCCGTCTTCTTCACCGCCGGTGCAGCCCAGTTCCAGCTCCAGAGTCATGTTCATCTTGGCCATGCGAGTCAGGTACTCGCAGCAGATGTCGATGTTCTCTTCCAGAGACTCTTCGGACAGATCCAGCATGTGGGAGGAGAACAGCGGTTTGCCGGTTTCGGCGAAGTGCTTCTCACCGGCATCCAGCAGACCGTCGATCCACGGCAGCAGCTTCTTGGCGGCGTGGTCGGTGTGCAGGATCACGGGAACACCGTAGGCTTCGGCAACGGCGTGCACGTGCTTGGCACCGGAGATGGCACCCAGGATGGCAGCTTGCTGGCCTTCCAGCTTCAGACCCTTGCCGGCGGTGAACACGGCACCACCGTTGGAGAACTGTACGATAACCGGGGCTTTGACCTTGGCAGCAGCTTCCAGCACGGCGTTCACGGAGTCGGTACCGACGCAGTTGACGGCCGGCAGAGCGAAGCCGTTTTCCTTGGCGATGGCGAACACTTTCTGAACGTCATCACCAGTGATCACGCCGGGTTTTACGAAGTCGAAAATTTTCTTAGACATGTTTAATCGTCCTGTCTCGTATGCCGTTAATAAAAAGTGGGGGGTTCATCATGAACCGGCACAGCGGCCACATGATAAACGAAACGGGAGGCTTTTGCCCCCCGTCCCGGGTCAATTAGGCTTTGGCGCGCTCTTCGAGAATCGCGACAGCCGGCAGTACCTTGCCTTCTACGAACTCCAGGAAGGCGCCGCCGCCGGTGGAGATGTAGGAGACCTTGTCGGCGATGCCGAACTTGTCGATGGCAGCCAGGGTGTCACCACCGCCAGCGATGGAGAAGGCCGGGGAAGCGGCGATGGCTTCGGCGATCACCTTGGTGCCTTCAGCGAACTGGTCGAACTCGAACACGCCGACCGGGCCGTTCCACAGGATGGTCTTGGCGTTCATGATGATGTCGGCCAGGGCCTTGGCGGAATCCGGACCGATGTCGAAGATCATGTCGCCGTCAGTCACGTCGGACACGGACTTGATGGTGGCCGGGGTGGATTCGGAGAATTCGCTACCCACAACCACGTCGGTGGTCACCGGAATGTTGGTCTCGGCAGCCAGTTTCTTGGCGGTGTCGATCAGGTCGTGCTCGCACAGGGACTTGCCGACGTTGTGACCGGCAGCAGCGATGAAGGTGTTGGCGATGCCACCACCGACCACCAGCTGGTCAGCGATCTTGGAGAGGGATTCCAGCACGGTCAGCTTGGTGGAGACCTTGGAGCCGCCCACGATGGCAACCATGGGGCGCTCGGGCTTCAGCATGGCTTTGCCCAGGGCTTCCAGTTCACCGGCCAGCAGGGGGCCTGCACAGGCAACCGGCGCGAACTGGGCCACACCGTAGGTGGAACCTTCGGCACGGTGAGCAGTACCGAACGCATCCATTACAAAGACGTCACACAGGGCGGCGTATTTTTTGGCCAGCTCTTCGGTGTTCTTCTTCTCGCCTTTGTTGAAGCGGCAGTTTTCCAGCACAACCAACTCACCGGCGGCGACGTCTACGCCATCCAGGTAGTCTTTGGCCAGACGAACCGGGCAGGACAGTGCGTCTTTCAGATAGTTGACAACCGGTGCCAGGGAGAATTCTTCATTGTATTCACCCTCGGTCGGACGACCCAGGTGGGAGGTGATCATCAGCTTGGCGCCCTTTTCCAGAGCCAGCTTGATGGTCGGCAGAGTCGCAACGATACGTGCATCGGAAGTGACCTTGCCGTCTTTTACCGGCACGTTCAGGTCAGCACGGATCAGAACGCGTTTGCCCGCCAGATCCAGGTCGGTCATCTTGATAACAGACATATTCAGTCCTCTATATATTTTCAGGTAATGTTAAAAAAACAGTAACCTTGCGCCCGGTGCAGACTTTCAGCCTGCGGCCATCATGGCCCGGGTGGTATCCAGCATGCGGTTGGCGAAGCCCCATTCGTTATCGCACCACATCAACATCTTGACGAGGTTGGCATCGCTGACCCGAGTCTGGGTACCATCAATGATGCAGGAGTGTGCATCATGATTAAAGTCTACGGAGACCAGTGGCTCTTCCGTGTAGTCCAGAATACCGTGTAATGTACCTCTGGATGCCCGTTGCAGGGCTTGATTTACGTCACTAACTGTCACTTTTTTACGAACAGTAATGCTCAGATCCATGGCGGTTACATTGATGGTGGGTACCCGCACCGCGATCGCCTCGAACTTGCCGGCGAAGTGGGGAAGGATACGTTCCAACCCCTTTGCCAGCTTGGTGTCCACCGGGATGATGGACTGGCTGGCTGCCCGGGTTCTGCGCAAGTCGCCGTGATAGGCATCGATGACTTGCTGATCGTGCATGGCCGAATGAATTGTCGTAATAGTACCACAATTTATCTCGAATTCTCGATGCAATGTTTCGATGACGGGGACCACGCAGTTGGTGGTGCAGGAGGCGTTGGAGACGATCCGCTCCCGCCCGGTCAGCACCTGGTGGTTGACCCCGTAGACGATGGTGGCGTCCACGTCCGCGTCCGCCGGATGGGAGAAGAGCACCTTGCCCGCTCCCGCCCCCAGATGCAGCTCGGCATCGGCCCGGGAGCCGAACACCCCGGTGCAGTCCAGCACCACGTCCACCCCCAGCGCCCGCCACGGCAAGTTCGACGGATCCCGCTCGGCAAACAGGGCGATGAGATCCTCCCCCACCTGCATGCTGTTGCCCGCCAGTTGCACCGGATAGCGGAACCGGCCGTGGCTGGTGTCGAAGCGGGTCAGGTGCACCATGGCCTCGGGGGCCGCCAGCTCGTTGATGGCCACTATCTTGATGGTCTTGTCGCGGCCGCTCTCGTAGAGGGCCCGCAGCACGTTGCGGCCGATGCGGCCATAGCCGTTGATGGCAATCTTGATCATGGAAACGTTGTGTCCTTAGCTGCGACAAAGGGATGGGAGGAAGGGGCGACTCACGAGAGCAGTGCCTCGCGAAAGACGCCGCGGGCCAGCAGTGCGGCACCGAATACCCCGGCGCTATCCCCCAGGGCCGGCGCTATCATGGGGGTGGCGAAACGGGGGTTGAACAGGAAGGGCAATACCGTTTCACGCCCGGCGCGATAGAGGCTCTGCACATTGCCCACGCCGCCACCGATGACGATGACGTCCGGATCGAGAATATTGATCACGTTGGCGAGGGCCTGGCCGAACAGCAGGTGCAACCTGTCCATGGTGAGCCTGGCGACATGATCATGGGCACTGGCCGCAGCAATCTGGGCGAGCGAGAGACGGCGTTTGGTCCTGGCCTCGTACCAGGCCTCCAGCGCCGGGCCGCTGATGAGGGTTTCGACGCAGCCGCGCTTGCCGCAGTAGCACTCTGGCCCCTCCGGCAACAGGACGTTGTGCCCCCACTCCCCGGCGATGCCGTGGTGACCGTTGAGGATCTGGCCGTTGATGACGATGCCGGCCCCGACTCCGGTGCCCATGATGATGCCGAACACCACGCGTGCAGAGGAATGATGCTGGCGCACCGCCCCCAGATGGGTTTCCGCCAGGGCGAAACAGTTGGCGTCGTTGGCGATGAGCACGGGGACGCCCAGCCTGCGCTCCAGATCTTCCTTGAGCGGCTTGCCGTTGAACTCGGTGGTGTTGCTGTTTTTCAGCAGCCCGGTCTGGGGGTCCCGGGCCCCCGGCGTCCCCATGCCGATGAGTGCAGGACGCTGACCGAGTTTGGCGGCACACTCGTCCACCAGTTTGGCGATCTGGCCCAGCATGTGCTGGTAGCCGCCGTGCCGTTCAGTAGGAATGCGGTGGCGCAGCAACACCTCGTCGCCATCGAGCACCACGCACTCGCACTTGGTCCCGCCAAGGTCGATGCCCCAATCCCACGCCCGCTTCTCCATCCAGCCTCCTGCCCCTCAACGACCCCATCCCGGCCACGACTGCCAACATGGGGGTGCAGTGTAACCCGAGCCGCGACCAGGATGCAGCCCCCTGTGTCACGGACAGCAAAACGGGGCCCGCAGGCCCCGTTCATCACGCTGTTTGCCGCCCTCAGCGACCGTGGTACCGGGCGGAGAGTTCATGCACCGCGTTGACGAACACGCCGGCATGTTCCGGGTCCACATCCTGATGGATGCCGTGGCCCAGGTTGAAGACATGACCGTTGCCATGACCGAAACCGGCCAGAATGGTGGCGACCTCTTCGCGGATCCGCTCCGGGGTGGCGTAGAGCATGGAGGGGTCCATGTTGCCTTGCAGCGCCACCTTGTCGCCGACCCGGCGTTTGGCGTCCGCAATGTCGGTGGTCCAGTCCAGCCCCAGGGCATCACAGCCGGTGGCGGCGATCTGCTCCAGCCACTGGCCGCCGTTCTTGGTGAACAGGGTGACCGGCACACGGCGGCCCTCATGTTCACGGATCAGGCCATCGACGATCTTGTGCATGTACTGCAGGGAGAAGTCGCGGTAATCCCGCGGGGTGAGCACGCCGCCCCAGGTGTCGAATACCATGACCGCCTGCGCACCCGCCCTGATCTGGGCGTTGAGGTAGGCAATCACGCTGTCGGCCAGCTTGTCGAGCAGCAGATGCAGGGTCTGCGGCTCTGCATACATCATCTTCTTGATCTTGGTGAACGCCTTGGAGCTGCCCCCCTCCACCATGTAGGTGGCTAGGGTCCAGGGGCTGCCGGAGAAGCCGATGAGCGGCACGTCGCCCTTGAGCTCGCGGCGGATGGTGCGCACCGCATTCATCACGTAGCCGAGCTCGTCTTCCGGATCCGGGATGGGCAGGGCCTTCACGTCGGCCATGGAGGTGATCGGGCGCTCGAAGCGCGGGCCTTCCCCCTGTTCGAAGTAGAGGCCCAGCCCCATGGCATCGGGCACGGTCAGGATGTCGGAGAAGAGGATGGCGGCATCGAGTGGATAGCGGCGCAGGGGCTGCAAGGTGACTTCACAGGCCAGCTCGGCGTTGCGACACAGGGACATGAAATCCCCCGCAACGGCGCGGGTCGCCTTGTATTCCGGCAGATAACGGCCAGCCTGACGCATCATCCATACCGGGGTCATGTCCACTTCCTGGCGCAGCAGGGCACGCAGGTATCGATCGTTTTTCAGCTCTTTCATCCCAGTTCCTGAGTCATGTCACGCATAAAATGGCGGACATGATACCACTTTGTGCAAGGCTGAGGGCGACCCTGACGCCGCACATCGCCGCAGGAGTGCAAAGATGTGAGGGGGCGCATACAAGCGCCCCCGTTTTCCCTCAACGCGCCTCGGCGAGGCACTGTTCGATGAGCCGGCGCGCTATGGTGCCATGAGGGGGCAAGCGCGGCAGCCGGTCAGCCTCAAAGAAGCCTGCCGCCACCAGTTCGTCATCCTGCACCCGGATCTCGCCGCTCTCGTAGTCGGCGGTGAAGCCCATCATCAGGCTGTGGGGGAAGGGCCAGGGCTGGCTCGCCACGTAACGCACATTGCGCACCCGGATGCCGCTCTCCTCGAACACCTCCCGCGCCACGCACTGCTCCAGATTCTCCCCTGCCTCCACGAAGCCGGCCAGCACGGTATACATGGGATCATCCGCCTGATAGTGACGGCGGTGGGCTGCCAGCAAGATGGCCGGCCCCTTGCGCACCGCGACGATGATGCAGGGGGAGATGCGCGGATAGACGACATGGCCGTGATGACACCCCTGGGCCCACTCCCCTTCCCTCGGGGTCATGGGGGCGCCGCACTCACCGCAGAAACGATGGGTACGGCGAAAAGTGGCAAGCTGCCAGGCCCGCCCTGCGAGGCGAAAGCCCTCTTCGTCCCCCGCCACCATGAGCTGGCGCAGCGGGGCCATGGCCCCGGTCTCCGCCTCGCCCCCCAGATCCAGCAGATGGCAAGGCAGGCCGTCCCACTCGTCGAAGCGCTCGAAAGGGGCGGTGTGCAGATGGGTGGGCAAAACGGCGCGGGGCCCTTGTGGAATGCGCCCCTGTTCATCCAGCAGGACGAGGTGATCGCCCCCCAGCACGAACCAGAAGGCCTGTTCAGTTGATGACATATGATGAAGGCTCTTGTTGAGAATGCGCGCGGCACAGGATCGGTTGCCTCATCTTACGAGCGGGAAGGGCCGATGGCGACCCCCGACATGGCCCTCTTCTCGCCAGACACACCATGAAAAAAGGCCGCCTCTGGCGACCTTTCATTCTGTTGACCGCCCGGGCGATCAGTTCATCCAGCGCTCGCTGCTCTTGCGACGGCGCGGGAGCATGGGCAGGAGGATCCCGAGCAGGATGCCGCCCCCCACCATGGCACCACCGCGGATGAACCAGTCCATCTGCATGTCGTGCTCACGGTTGTCATAGCTCTGGGTCAGGGCGTCGTTCTGTTCCTTGAGGCTGCTCATCTCGGCGCTCTGGCTGTCCAGACGGGCTTTGAGGCTGGCGATCTCCTTGCTCTGCTCGGCGATCTTGCCATCCTTCTCGGCGAAGCGTTTCTCGTTGTCGCCATTGAGGTTCAGCAGACGGGCCTTGGCTTCGTCCAGCTCTTTCTGAACCTGGGGAAGGCGTTCACGCAGGCTGATCTCCCCCTGCAGCTCGCTGTTCTTGATCCAGCCCTCGCGGCCACGACCGTCCACCACCTGGGTGAATCCGGCCTCCTGGTTCACCGCCTTGACCTCCAGCGGCTCACCGGCCTTGACGCTGCCGAGGATCCGGTACTGGGTACCCGGACCGTTGTGGATATAGGTAAAGATGTTGTCTGAAACATAGCGGGTATCGGCCAGTGCCTGTTGGGCACACAAGCAGATCAGGATCCCGAGAAGGGCGCGCATGGTCGATCGATTCTCTTCGTTGGATTAGGTTGCAGGCCGAATGTTAAGCCGCCTGCGGGTCAAAGGACAAGCAAAGAAAAGCGCCATCTCCCCGAGTGAGAGCTGTCTCGCAGCGCAGCCGGTTTGCCACGCGACCATTCCAGACGTCGTACCTACTTCTGTTTCAGCGCCTGCACCTCGGCGCGCAGGGCCTTGAGCTCTTTGAGCAGTTGCGCCTGCTGCTCGCTCTGCTGGCGTCGCCACACAGCGGTGTCGTCGTTGGTCTTGCCGGGATGGACGAACAGGCTGGCCATGAAGCCGCTGAGGGCGCCAAACAACCCCACGCCAAAGAGGATCAGCAGGCTGGCGACGAAGCGCCCCTCCTCCGTCTTGGGCACCAGATCCCCGTACCCCACGGTAGAGAGGGTCACCAGCGTCCACCAGAAGGCATCGTAAGGAGTCTGGATCTGGCTGCCGGGTTGCCCCGTTTCCAGCCAGAACATGACGCCGGAGCCGACCCCCAGCAACAGGAAGAAGAGGAAGAGAATGCCGGAGAGGGTGGTTTCGTTGCGTTCACGACGGAACATGGCCAGCAGATCCGGTCTGTCCCGGAGCAACTGGTAAACCCGCCACAGCTGGATGAGCCGCGCCCAGCGCAGTTGTTCCACCATGGGCAGGCTGCCGGGCAGATAGAACCAGTTGCTCTTGAAGAAGGCCATCCTGTCGGAGGCACGCGCCCAGCCATAGGCGAAGTGAGCGAGGAAGAAGTAGCAGATCAGGCTGTCGACATCATAAAAGAGCTGCAAAGTCTGGGGGCTTAGTTCACCGTGCCCCAGCCAGCGAGCGGCCACCAGGCAAACCGAAATCACGGAGAGAAACCCCATCAGCAGATCCATGGTACGCAAATGAGTTAAGTGATGTCGCATACATTTTCCAACTTTAAGCACGGTGCAAATTAATAAAAAGGAAGATAATGCCGATAGCTATGACGGCAAAGGAATAATGGACGTTGAAAGGAGAAAAATTATGCAGTTGAACCCGCTGGAGAGGCGCATGAGCAACATCCGACTGGTGCCCAAGGTGGTGCTGCTCATGGTGTTCAGCACCCTGCTGCTGCTGGCCAAACTCTGGTTCGATGCCAGCAACCTGGAAGCGACCCTGCTCAGCGAGGGCATTGATGCCGCCATGGCCAACACCATCGCCGATCGCCTGCTCTGGACCGGGCTGGTGGAGACGGCGCTCATGGGGGTCGTCTTCGTGGTGCTGCTGCTCACCGGCTCCCGCCTCATGGTCAAGCAGGTCCACTACCTGGTGGGGCTGCTGGAGCGTTTCGCCAACAAGGATCTCAGCCACAGCGTGCTGCTCAAGTCCCGGGACGAGTTCGGCGACATCGCCAAGGCGGTGGCCCACTCCCAGGAGAACCTCAAGGAGGTGTTCGGGACCCAGCGTGCCGCCTGCAAAGAGCTCAACGAGATCGCCTCCCAGGTGACTCTCTGCATGGATGAGGCGAACGAGGCCATCAACGAGGAGTTCACCCAGATTGAGCAGCTTGCCAGCGCCATGAGCCAGATGGTAGGTGCCATTCGAGAAGTGGCCAACCACGCGGAGCAGGCGTCCCACGCCACCGCCGAAACCAGCCAGCTGGCCGAGGAGGGCAGGCGCTGCGTGGCGGCTACCGTCAACACCATCGACACTCTCTCCGGCAACATCCAGCGCTCCTCCACCGTGGTCAACGAAGTGGAGCACGGGGTCGATCGCATCGGCTCCGTGGTGGACACCATCCGCAGCATCTCCGAGCAGACCAACCTGCTGGCCCTGAACGCCGCCATCGAAGCCGCACGCGCCGGTGAGGCGGGTCGCGGTTTTGCCGTGGTCGCCTCCGAGGTGCGCGAACTCGCGAACCGTGCCCAGGCCGCCACCGTCGAGATCCAGAAGATGATCGAGCAGCTTCAGGGCAACGCCCGCCAGGCCGTCGGCCTAATGGCCGAGAGCGTGCAGCAGGCGGACAAGGGGGTGGAGCAGGTGACCCAGGCTGGTACCCAGCTCGACACCATAGTGCAGCGGGTGCAGGGAGTGGCCGACATGAACCGCCAGATCGCCGCCGCCTCCGAGCAGCAGAGCTCGGTCGCCGAGGAGATGAATGCCAACCTGGAGCAGGTCAAACAGGTGGTGGAAGGCTCCGTCGTGGTGCTGCGGGAGCTGAAAGATGCCTCCGAACTGGTGGAACACCACAGCCAGACGCTGGACAGCCATATCCAGGCCTTCAAGCTGGCCTGATGCTGGCCTGATGCTGGCGCCCATCGTCAAACCTTCAGGCTGGCCTGAGGTCGTGATTTGAGTACACTGGAAGGCCCCCTTAGGGGCCTTTCTTTTTTCATCACGGCAAGGAGCCAGGATGCAGACCACAGAACGTGCGCTTGAGATAAGCGACGACAAGGGGCGCCTCGACGTCCCGCTCATTCACCGTTTCCTCAGTGAAGAGGCCTACTGGTGCCTCGGCATTCCCCTCGCTACCCTGCAGCGGGCCATCAACCACTCCCTGTGCTTCGGAGCCTATCTCGACGGCCAGCAGGTCGCCTTCGCCCGGGTCATCACCGACAAGGCCACCTTCGGTTATCTCGCCGACGTCTTCGTGCTGCCCGAACATCGCGGGCGCGGTCACAGCAAGGCCCTGGTGGCAGCCATCCTCGCCCACCCGGAGCTGCAAGGGCTGCGCCGTCTCTCCCTCGCCACCTCCGATGCCCACGGCCTCTACGCCGGTTTCGGTTTTGTGCCGCCGAGAAGCCCCGGCAGCCTGATGGAAATCTACGACCCCGAGATCTACCGGCGTCCCTGAGCCCGGCCGATCGCCAGATCCGTCGCCGGATCACCTTCCGGGCAGCGGCGCTGTGACGCCAGCGCCCGGGAGTGCTAGATTGGCAGCCGGCATTTCACTCTCCCTGCAGACTCGTCAACCACAAGGATGGCAACCGTGGCCCAGCACTCTCCCTCTTTCTCCGCCTTCTCTCCCTTGTTGCAGGAGCAGGCCCTGCGCCACTGGCAGCGGCTGCTCGCCCTGGCGCCCCAGTATGACGCACTGCCCGAGTCCACCCGCCAGACCCTGCTGACCCTGCTCGGCCTCTCCGACTTTGTCGCCGACTCCCTTATCAAGCAGCCGGGGCTGCTGGCCGAGACCCTGGCATCGGACGCACTGACCCGGGCCGAGCGCTGGCCCGCCTATGAACCTGAGCTCGCAGCCCTGCTCGCCGAGGTCGCGGACGAGGAGGCGCTCAAGCGCATCCTGCGTCAGTTCCGCCGCAGCCGCATGCTGGTGATCGCCTGGCGCGAGCTGCTCGGGGAGTCCGAGGTCGAAGAGAGCTTCATCCATCTCACCAAGCTGGCGGATGCCCTCATCTGTGGTGCCCGCGACTGGCTCTACGCCAAACAGTGCAGCGAGCTGGGCACCCCCATGGACGGCGATGGCAACCCCCAGCCGCTGCTCATCCTCGGGATGGGCAAGCTCGGCGGCGGCGAGCTCAACTTCTCCTCGGACATCGACCTTATCTTCACCTTCCCCGAGAACGGCTACACCGTTGGCGGTCGGCGGGAGCTCGCCAACCAGCAGTTCTTCATCAAGCTGGGGCAGCGTCTCATCAACGCCCTCCACCAGCCCACCCAGGATGGTCAGGTGTTCCGGGTCGACATGCGGCTGCGCCCCTTTGGCGATGCGGGGCCGCTCGCCATCTCCTTCGCCGCCATGGAGGACTACTACCAGCATCACGGCCGCAACTGGGAGCGCTACGCCATGGTCAAGGCGCGGGTGCTGGGCCCCCAGTGCGAACACGCCATGGCCCTGACCGAACTGCTGCGCCCCTTCGTGTTCCGCCGCTACATCGACTTCGGCGTCATCGACGGCCTGCGCCAGATGAAGGCGATGATCGCCGCCGAGGTGCGCCGCAAGGGACTGGAGGGCAACATCAAGCTGGGGGCCGGGGGCATTCGCGAGGTGGAGTTCATCGCCCAGGCGCTGCAACTCATCCGTGGCGGGCGCGAGCCCGCCCTGCGGGTACGCCACCTGCCCGAGGCGCTGGCCGCCATCGCCCAGGGGGGTGCCCTGGAGGGGAGCCAGTGCGAACGCCTGCTCACCGCCTATCGCTTCCTGCGCCGGGTGGAAAACATCTTGCAGGAGATCGGCGATCAGCAGACCCAGACTCTGCCCACCGAGGATCGGGATCGCCAGCGGCTCATCGCCACCCTCGGCTTTACCGACTGGGACGCCTTCATGGCCCACCTCGATGAGGAGATGGCCGCCGTCCATCAGGAGTTCGTCGCCGTGGTGGGGGAAGAGAAGGAGGCCCCCGCCCACCTGGAACAGCTCTGGCTCGATCTCTGGCGCACCGAGCTTGATGCCGCCGAGCTGGAAAAACTGCTGACCACGCAGGGAGTGGTGGAGCCCGCCCCCCTCTGCGCCGCCCTGCTGCGTTTCAAGGAGGAGTACAAGCGCCGTCAGGTAGGGCCCCAGGGGCGCATCGCCCTGGACTGGCTGATGCCGGAGCTGCTGCGGCTGGTGGTGGCGAGCCGCGAGCCTGCCCGCCTGTTCGAGCGGGTCTGCACCCTGCTGACCCGCATCTTCACCCGCAGCGCCTATCTGCAACTGCTGGCGGAAAACCCCGCCGCCCTGCGCCAGCTGGTACGCCTGTGTGACGAGAGCAACCTGGTGAGCGAGCAGCTGGCCCGCTACCCCATCCTGCTGGACGAGCTGCTGGATCCCCAGCACCTCTACCACCCCACCCCGCTGGATCAGTACAAGCCCCAGCTGCGCCAGTTCCTGCTGCGCATCCCCGAGGAGGACGTGGAGCAGCAGATGGAGGCGCTGCGCCAGTTCAAGCAGGTGCAGCTCCTGCGCATCGTCGCCGCCGACATCGCCGGCGCCCTGCCGCTGATGAAGGTGAGCGACCACCTCACCTGGCTGGCGGAGGCGATCACCGAGGAGGTGGTCAATCAGGCGTGGGCCCAGATGAGCGAACGCTACGGGGTGCCGCCCGAGGTGGCGGTAAGCGGCCAGCGCGGCTTTGCGGTGGTGGCCTACGGCAAGCTGGGGGGCATCGAACTCGGCTACGGCTCGGATCTCGATCTGGTGTTCCTGCACGGCGGCGACCCCAACAGTTACACCGATGGCCGCAAGCCCATCGACAGCCGCCAGTTCTACCTGCGCCTGGCCCAGCGGATCCTGCATCTGTTCAGCACCCGCACTCCGTCCGGCATCCTCTACGAGATCGACATGCGGCTGCGCCCCTCCGGCGACGCCGGCCTGCTGGTCTCATCGCTGTCGGCCTATGAGCAGTACCAGCAGCAGGAAGCCTGGACCTGGGAGCATCAGGCCCTGGTGCGAGCCCGTCCCATCTATGGCGATGATGCCGTGGTCGCCGAATTTGCCCGCATCCGCCGCGACGTGCTGGCCAAGGAGCGGGATCTGCCCACCCTGGCCCGCGAAGTGCGGGAGATGCGCCACAAGATGCGGGATCACCTGCTCAAGGCGGGAGAGGGAGAGTTCGATCTCAAGCAGTCCCCCGGCGGCATGGTGGACATCGAGTTCATCGCCCAGTACCTGGTGCTGGCCCATGCCTGCGGTGAGCCGGACGCTCTCACCCGCTGGTCAGACAATGTGCGCATCTTCGATGAGTGCGTGATGGCGGGGGTACTCACACTGGAGCAGGCAGAGGGGCTCAAGCAGGCCTATCTGGAGATCCGCAACCTCGGCCATCGCCTCAATCTCTCGGAGATCTCCCGCAAGGTGGGGGACGATCAGTTGCCGCGAGAGCGGGGCCATGTGCTGGCGGTCTGGCAACAGCTGCTGGGAGAATAAGCAGAAGGGGCGCCATGGCGCCCCTTCTCGTTAACACCACCGATATAGAACCGTTTTCTTCTCTAACCACACTCAATAGCGGTGAGCTGGATCCAGTTTCGAGCACTCTGCGCTTGGAATCGTATGGCACTTTGCTATGGAAGGTGCGAATAAGCGGGGAAATTCTTCTCGGCTGACTCAGTCATTTCATTTCTTCATGTTTGAGCCGATTTTTTCTCCCGTAAATGCCTTGAATCAGCCTATTTAGACCGTTTCTTCGCCATTTAAGGCGTTATCCCCAGTTT
>NZ_JALIHH010000036.1:0-59001 GCF_022869435.1 Aeromonas sp. LsrichE-8G | reverse complement strand
TTCTGGGCCATAATAATAAACAGTTGGTTAAGATCTCGACTATTTACAGCTTGGCAACGCAAGGTACAATTAAAATCGTACTTGGAGCCGTTCAACTGATCGAGACTTGATCAACTTGTGCAGAGAATGATCATGCGTCGGCCCTGACGCCTTGCACTGGGGAACCAGCCCTGATGCTTTCGCCTGCTGGTACAGGGGCTGCACTTCGGCCTGCTGGGCCTGCAGGTTGGCGATCCGGCTCTGGTCGCTGGGGTGGGTGGAGAGCAGCTGGGGCGGTGCCTTGCCACCGGAGGCGGCGCTCATGTTCTGCCACAGGGTGACGGCTTCGGCCGGGTTGAACCCGGCGCGGGCCATCAGCTCGAGGCCGAGCCGGTCCGCCTCGCTCTCCTGGGTTCTGCCAAAAGGCAGGGCTATCCCCACCTGGACCCCGAGGCCCAGGGCGGCCATGGTGGCAGCGCCCCCGAGGCTGTCGCTGCTGCCGATGGCGGCGTCCGCCACCGCCAGCCCGATACCGGTCAGCTGATCCCGGGAGAGGCGCTCGTTGGAGTGCTGGGCCAGCACGTGGGTCAGCTCGTGACCGATGACGGTGGCGAGCTGGTCCTGATTCTTGGCGACTTTCAGCAGGCCGCTGTAAACGCCTATCTTGCCGCCGGGCAGGGCGAAGGCGTTGATCTCCTTGGAGTCGAACACCACTACCTCCCAGCTGGTGATGCCATAGCTGGCAGGCACCTGGGCGGTCACCGCCTTGGCCACGCAGCCCACATAGGCATTCATCCTGGCATCCGTGCTCACCTTCTCCTGCTGCTTCATCTGGGTGAAGGAGTCGGCGCCCAGCTGGTTCATCTGCTGGGGGGAGAAAAGCAGCATCTGGTTGCGACCAGTCGGCGACTGGGCGCAGCCGGCCAGCAGGGCGCTGCACAAGGCCGTCAGGGCCAGTCTGGAGAGGGAAGATGCGCGCATGAGAGGGTCCTTTGCCGTGAAGTTGCCCTATTCTCGGAAATGCCGCCGCCCGGCGCAAGCCGGGCGCTGCGCCCTGCGACCAAAAAGATCCTGGGGCGCACCAATGAAAACGAGCCCGCATGGGGCTCGTTTTTCTGCAAGGGCATGTTCTGTTACATGATGCCCAGCTTCTTCAGGTCGGCCTGAACCACCTTGGCCGGGACCGGCACATAGCCGTCCTTGGCAACGATGGTCTGGCCCGCCTTGGAGAGCATCATCTTCACAAACTCCTGCTCCATCGGGGAGAGCGGCTTGTTCGGATGCTTGTTCACGTAGACGTACAGGAAGCGCGACAGCGGGTACTTGCCGGTGATGGCGTTGTCGGAGCTCGCCTCGATGAAGGTCTTGCCATCCTTGGAGAGCGGAACGGCGCGCACGCCGGAGGTGACGTAGCCGATACCGGAGTAGCCGATGCCGTTCAGGGAGGAGGAGACGGACTGTACCACGGAGGCGGAGCCCGGCTGCTCGTTCACGCCGCTCTTGAAGTCACCGTTGCACAGGGCGTGTTCCTTGAAGTAACCGTAGGTACCGGACACGGAGTTGCGACCGAACAGTTGCAGATCCTTGCCGGACCAGCTGCCGTCCAGACCCAGATCAGACCACTTGGTGGCCGCCTTGGCTTCGCCGCACTTGAGGGTGCTGGAGAAGATGGCGTCGATCTGCGACATGGTCAGCCCCTTGATGGGGTTGTCCTTGTTGACGAACACGGCCAGGGCATCGACGGCGACGCGGATGGCGGTCGGCTTGTAGCCGTAGCGCTTCTCGAATGCCTCCTCTTCACCGGCCTTCATGGCGCGGCTCATGGGGCCAAACTGGGCGACGCCCTCGGTCAGGGCAGTCGGTGCGGTGGAAGAACCGGCGGCCTGGATCTGCACGTTGACGTTGGGATACATGCGCTTAAATTCTTCGGCCCACAGGGTCATCATGTTGGCCAGAGTGTCCGAGCCGACAGAGGACAGGTTGCCCGAGATGCCGCTGGTCTGTGTGTATTCCGGCAGGTCTTTATCCACACCGGCAGCCAGAGCGCTGACAGAAAACAGGGTTGCTGCGGTGAATCCGATGACACCAGCCAGTTTGTTGAGTTTCATCCAATCTCTCCAAGTCCAAGGTTGCAGAAGGCAATCGTCAGGTTGACGTCTATACGTGGTTGACACCCGATCGCAATGATCCGTGGGCCAGCACCACTCCTTCTCCAGTGTTACAGAAGGTCCGTTCTTTAAGACGGCGCCAGTATCTGGCCTGGCAGTGACAAATTTATGGAATTTATATGACACTTTGATGACATGGGCCGAGAGTGGCCCGGATGAAAAAAGGGCTGCGATGCAGCCCTTCTATCGTTGCTAACACATTGACACAAAATATTATTTCACCAGCACCATGCGGGCGGGAATGAGAAAGCTGAAGCGGCTGCCCGCACCGACCCGGCTCTCGATATCGAGATGGGCATCGTGATGACTCAGGGCATGCTTGACGATGGCAAGGCCGAGCCCGGACCCTCCGGTGTGGCGCGAGCGGGCCTTGTCGACCCGATAGAACCGCTCGGTGAGCCGTGCCAGATGCTCGGGGGGGATCCCCTCCCCCTCATCCTGCACCGCAAACAGCGCCATGCTCCCCTGCTTGCGCCACTCCACGGTGATCTTGCGCCCCGCCGGGGTGTAGTGGATGGCGTTGTAGACCAGGTTGGAGACGGCGCTGCGCAGCTGATCCTGATCCCCGCGCACCAGCAGATTGGGCTGGACCATGAAGACGATTTCGTGGGCCCGCTCGCCGGAGAGCGCCCGCGCCTCCTGCTCCAGCAGCCCCAGCATGGCGGGCATGTCCACCAGATGGGAGAGATCCACGGTGGGCGCCGCCTCGATGCGCGACAGGGTGAGCAGCTGGTTGACCAGATTGTCCATGCGGATCGTCTGCTCCATCATCACCTTGTGCGCCTTGGCCCACATGGCGGGGGGCGGCGGCTCCTCGGTCATCTCCAGATACCCCTTGAGCACGGTGAGGGGGGTACGCAACTCGTGAGAGACGTTGGAGACGAAGTGCTTGCGCGTCTTCTCCAGGCTGCGCAGCCGGGTCACATCCCGCACCACCAGCATGGCCTGATCCTCCGCATAGGGCATGATGCGAAATTCGAGGAACTTCTCCTCGTTGATGGGGGAGTGCATCTCGAATGGCTCGTCATACTGCCCCTTGCCCAGATAGGCGACGAAGGCGGGGTGACGGATCAGGTTGCCGATGTGCTGGCCGGCATCCTCGGGCCAGCGAAAGCCGAGCAGTTGCTCCGCCAGCCGGTTGCACCAGAGGATGCTGCCGTCGGTGCGAAACACCACGGCCGCATCGGGCAGCGCCTCCGCCCCTTCCCGAAAGCGGCGGATGAGGCCCGCCAGCTCCCGGCGCCGGGCCCGGTGACGCTGCTGCAACTTGTAGATGCCGTTGAAGATGTGCTCCCAGCTGCCGCTGCCGTGGGGCGGCACCAGGCTGCGATCGTGCCACAGCCAGTCCGACAGCCGCTTCTGGAAGCGGTAGTGCCAGACCAGGTGCACCACAGTGGCCACCAGCAGGCAGAGAACGAGATGATCGATTAACCAACCTACCAAGACGAAGGGGCTGTAGAAGAACGCCATTCGCCACAACTGTCGCCGCCAGGCGTAAGGTTGCAACATTAAGATCTCCTAGAGGCAGCAAAGAGCCGGGTCCAATGCCCGCCGGCAGGCGCTGGCGGCACTGGCCCTGACCTAGAGACGGGTCGAGAAGCGGTAGCCGGCCCCGCGCACCGTCTGGATCAATCTGTCGTGCCCCGTCTCTTCGATGGCCTTGCGCAGGCGGCGAATGTGCACGTCCACCGTCCTGTCCTCGACATACACGTTGGTACCCCAGACGTTGTTGAGCAACTGCTCGCGGCTGTAGACCCGCTCGGGGTGGGTCATGAAGAAGTGCAGCAGCTTGAATTCGGTCGGCCCCATGTCGAGGGCCTTCTCCTCGGCACTGACCCGGTGGGAAACGGGATCCAGTTTGAGCCCCTGCACCTCGATCACCTCGTCCACCGAGGTGGGAGAGACGCGGCGCATCACGGCGTGCAGGCGGGCGGTGAGCTCCTTGGGGGAGAAGGGCTTGGTGATGTAGTCGTCGGCACCGGCCTCGAGCCCGCGCACCTTGTCCTCTTCCTCGCCCCGGGCGGTCAGCATCACCACCGGGATCTGGCGAGTCATCTCATCCTGCTTGAGCTGCTTGAGGAACTGGATACCGCTGCCACCTGGCATCATCCAGTCCAGCACGATGAGTTCGGGGTAGGGTTCGCGCACCTTTGCCAGTCCATCGGCGTAATCTTCTGCTTCTACTGTTTCATATCCCTTCTGCTCAAGCACGAAGCAGAGCATTTCGCGGATCGGTGCCTCGTCCTCGACCACCAGAATTCGCTTAGCCATATCCCTTCTCTCTCCTCTGTGAAGATGGGTGCGCCAATTATTAGAACTTTCTGTGACACTTTTATGACTTTATGACGGGCGGGATGATAAACGTTTTCAGATTCAGTTGGCAGCAGCGAGTTGCAGCAGGTCCCAGCGATTGCCACTGATGTCCTCGAACACCACCACGGTGCCGTAGGGTTCGAGGCGCGGCTGTTCACAAAAATGAACACCATAGGCCAGCATCCGCTCGTAATCGCCCCAGAAGTCGTCGGTCTCAAGGAACAGGAAGACCCGACCGCCCCCCTGGCGACAGATGGCGGCGCGCTGCTCCTCGTTGGCCGCGCGAGCCAGCAGCAGGGCGGAGCCGGGAGCCCCCTTGGGAGCGACCCGCACCCAGCGTTTGCCCGGTTTGCCCGGCTCGTCGAGGGGGTGTCTTCCAGTAGCTCGAAGCCCATTCCCCGGGTGAAGAAGGCGATGGCCTCGTCGTAATCCGCCACCAGCAGCGTCAGGGCGCCAATGTGTTGTGCCATGGCATCTCTCCTCGGATAAATGATGGGGCGCATGATAGCCCCGCCCGGCCATGGGCTCCAGCGCCGGATCAGTCGGGCGCCACCTCCACCCGGTTGCGACCATTCTGCTTGGCCTGATAGAGCGCCTCGTCGGCCCGCTTGAGCGCCTGCTCCAGGCTATCCTTGCGCCGCTCGGCCACCCCGAAGGAGGCGGTGATACCGAGCCCCAGCGGCCAGTGCCTGTACCCCTCCAGCGCCCCTCTCAGCCGCTCCGCCAGGGCGGCGGCCCGTCCCTCGTCGTAATGGAGGCAGACCAGCACGAACTCCTCCCCGCCCCAGCGCACCAGTCGGCACAGGCTGTCGCAATGGCGCAGCAGCTCGCTCACCATGTGCTTGAGCACCTCGTCCCCCACCGGGTGGCCGTGACCGTCGTTGACCCCCTTGAAGTGATCGATGTCGATGTAGATGAAGGAGAGCGGCATCTCGCCGAGCTCCCCGAGCAGCTTTTCGCCGCCGAGCCGATTGAGGGCCCCGGTCAGGGGATCGTAACGGGCCTCCTCCTCGGTGCGCCGGTTCTGCTCGCACAGGCTCGCACTCAGGGCTTCAGCCGCGAGGCGCGCCTCCCTGGCCTTGCGCAGCCGATCCCCGAACATCAGGTTCTGGACCAGGAAGAGCAGCACGCCGTATACAAGCCACCCCAGCAGCAGATAGCGATAGAAGTCCCCCGGCTTGCACCAGCGGCCATAGAACTCCAGCCGCTCGAGCCGCAACCGGTGCTCCCCCGGCAACATCTTGTCATCGGAGGCGATCTCGATGGCGTAAACATGGTGCAGATCCGGCCCCTGCTGGACCAGCGGAATGTCGTACTGCTGCACCCACCAGGAGCTGGGGGCAAAGACATTCAGGGGGACATCCTGCTCACGACCAAAATCCCTGGCGGTGAAGAGCACTTCGTTGAACTTGTGGGAACTCTCGTCTTCCCGCGTCGAGTAGACGGGATCGTAGTTGCGCAGATAAAGGCGCCAGGCCTGTACCCCCTGCCCTTCTACATCCAGCCTCACCCGCACCCCGGTGAAGCCGGAGAGATCCAGCCCCTGCTCGGGATCGGTCAGGGTCAGAACCAGCTCGCAGAAAGGATAGGCATATTGGCTTCGCAGGGTGCACTGGATGGCGGGTCTGTCGCCCCCCTGACTCAGGGTGGCGACGGAGGAGCCCTTGTGGGCCCTGTCATCCTGGGCACGCACGGACAAACCGGCCTGGCTCAGGATGTCGAGCCGCCGCTCGGGTCCGAATTCGAATAACACCATGGCCAGCAGGCTCGCCGCCAGCAGGCACCAGAACAACAGCGTCGTCATGCGGGAATAGGAAGGGATCATCGGCATCACACCTGAAAAAGGGCTTTTACCCTACACCTTGAAGCGCCGAACCGCGCTGATCCAGATCCAAGGTTATTACACGCGCCGCACCGGGCGCAGACGGGTGCCGACTAACCGGCACGGGCCCCATGGGGCGCAAGCGGCATCGGCCAGCAGCCGGGAGAGAGGCGGGGGGCCTCGTCGGTGGTGAGATGGGTCATTGCGCACTCCCTGCGATGGAAACATAACGAAAAAACGTCCTTGCCTTCGCAGTCTACACAAGCGCTGGACGGCGCGACACCCTTCACCCCTCCTCCCGCAGCGCCCGATAGAGGGTGGTGCGACTGATGCCAAGACGGCGCGCCGCCTCGCTCACGTTGCCGCCGCACTCTGCCAGGGTCTGTTGCACCCGCTGCCGACTCTGCTCGCGCAGGGTACTCCCTCCCAAAGGTGAGCTCGCTCCCCCTTCCACGGCGGGCAGATGCAGATGGGCAGGTTCAATCCAGCCCTGCCCCTCTGCCAGTACACAGGCCACCTCCAGCGCCTGTTTGAGCTGGCGCACGTTGCCGGGCAGAGGGTGAGCCAGCAGCCGCTGCTCCGCCTCCCGGCTCAGTTGTAGCGCCGGGTCCATCTGGGCGAGCAGGTTCAGGATCAACCCCTGACGCTCGGGCACCGACCAGGCCCGCAGGGGTGCCAGTTGCTGGCGCCAGCCGCAGATGCGGTAGTAGAGATCTTCGCGAAAGGTGCCGGCCGCCACCATGGCCGCCAGATCCCGATGGCTGGCGCTGACCAGCCAGAAATCCACCGCCTCGGGTCTGTGGCTGCCTACCGGGGTGACGACGCGCTCCTGCAACACCCGCAGCAGCCGGGTCTGGGCCTGGAGCGGCAGCTCGCCAATTTCATCCAGCATCAGGATGCCGCCGTGGGCGGCGCGCAGATAGCCCTGGCTGCCCTGGCTGCGGGCACCGCTGAAGGCCCCCCCCACGTAGCCGAACAGCTCGGCCTCCACCAGCTCCGCCGGCAGGGCGCCGCAGTTGACGCACACCAGAGGCCGCTCCCGACGGCTCGAACTGGCGTGCAGGGTGCGCACCAGGTGCTCCTTGCCGCTGCCGGTCTCCCCCTCGATGAGCAATGAGATGCCCCGCTCCAGCATCTTGAGCGGCACCTGCTGCGCCTGCGATCCCCCCTCCTCAACCGCGCTCGGCAGGGGGAGCCTGGCGGCGCGCTCCCCCGCCTCCGGCACCAGCCGCAGGCCGCGGCGCTCGCGCAGCAACTGCTGACCGTCGAAGGGGTGCTGGCCGAGCCAGAGCCGACCGGCCCGGTTGGCCCCGAGCAGCTCGCCCCCCTCCCCCAGCAGCAGGCGGGCAGACCAGAGGCTCTGGGGATCGAGATCCACCAGCCAGCCCGGCTGGCGGGCCAGCAGGGCGTTTTCCAGGGTCATGGCCAGGAGGCGCACGGTGCCCAGCATGTCGCCGCCGTGGTGGGCCGCATCGGTGGAGATGTCGAGCACGCCGAGCAGTTGCCCGTCCGGCCCGAGCAGGGGGCAGGCGCTGCAACTGAGAAAGCTGTGCTGGGCGAAGAAGTGCTGCGCCCCCAGCACCTGCACCTCGCTCTGCTCGGCCAGCGCGGTGCCGATGGCGTTGGTGCCCTTGCTCGCCTCCCCCCAGCGGGCGCCGCTGCGCAAAAAAATGCGCTCGGCATGGCGGGCAAACCGGTCGTCTCCGCTCACCGCGAGGATGGCCCCCTCGCCGTCACACAGCAGCAGACGACAGGGTCTGCCTGCCAGCAACTGGCCAAAGAGCGGCAGCACGAAGCGCTGGAAGCAGGCGATGAGCGTCCTGTGCTGCTCCTGGCGAGCCGACAGCTCCCCCTGGGGCAGCAAGTCCAGCTCGGCGCTCTGCTGGCGGCTCAGCCCCTGATGCAGGCAGCGCTCCCAGGAGCGCTGGATTGGGCTGGCACCGGATTGAGGCAACTCGCTCATCACACCTCCTTCTACACACTCGCGAATAGGGCCGCCTTGGGGGAGCGCCTTCATCACGTCTCCTGTTCACAAACGGCACAGTGTCACACCCGATGTTCAGAAACGGCACAGTTCGGGGGCCGCTCTGGGGGGCACTGGTTAACCAAGATACCCCTTGGCACCCCGTTTTATAACGTTTTTGCAACCTTTTTGTGTAGAGCGCTGCCCGCTGGCACGCCCCTTGCGATGACAGGAAGCAACCGGACTGCCCGCCAGGCCGGTCAGGACCACACACATAAGGATGATGAGATGATTTATACCGCTCCCGGTCAGGCAGGTGCCCTGGTCAGCTTCAAATCCCGTTATGACAACTTCATCGGTGGCGACTGGGTGGCGCCGCGCGCCGGCCGCTATTTCGAGAACATCTCGCCGGTGGATGGCCGGGTGTTCTGCGAGGTGGCCCGCTCCGACGCCGCCGACATCGAGCTCGCCCTGGACGCGGCCCACAAGGCGTTCGCCAGCTGGAGCAAGACCAGCGTCACCGAGCGCAGCAACCTGCTGCTGCGCATCGCCGATCGCATCGAACAGAACATTGAGCGGCTTGCCGTCGCCGAGACCTGGGAGAACGGCAAGGCGGTGCGCGAGACCCTGGCCGCCGACCTGCCCCTGGTGGTGGATCACTTCCGCTACTTTGCCGGCTGCATCCGCGCCCAGGAGGGCTCCGCCGCCGAGCTGGACCAGAACACCGTCAGCTACCACTTCAAGGAGCCCATCGGCGTGGTCGGCCAGATCATCCCGTGGAACTTCCCCCTGCTGATGGCCGCCTGGAAGCTGGCCCCGGTACTGGCGGCCGGCTGCTGCAGCGTGCTCAAGCCCGCCGAGCAGACCCCGGTCACCATCATGCTGATGATGGATCTCATCAAGGACATCCTGCCCCCTGGCGTGGTCAACGTGGTCAACGGCTTCGGCGCCGAGGCGGGCCAGGCGCTCGCCACCAGCAACCGGATCCAGAAGCTGGCGTTTACCGGCTCCACCGAGGTGGGCGCCCATATCCTGCGCTGCGCCGCCGACAAGCTGATCCCTTCCACCGTGGAGCTCGGTGGCAAGTCCCCCAACATCTACTTCGCCGACGTGATGCAGCACGAGAGCAGCTACATCGACAAGGCGGTGGAAGGGATGCTGATGACCTTCTTCAACCAGGGGGAGGTGTGTACCTGCCCCTCCCGCGCCCTGGTGCAGGCCAGCATCTATGACGACTTCATGGACAAGGTGCTGGCCCGCGCCCGCACCATAGTGCAGGGCAACCCCCTCGACACCACGACCCAGGTGGGGGCCCAGGCGTCCCGCGAGCAGTTCGACAAGATCCTGAGCTACATGGAGATCGGCCGCGGCGAAGGGGCCAAGATGCTGCTGGGCGGCGGCCCGGCCAAGGTGAGCGGGCTGGAGGGGGGCTTCTACATCCAGCCCACCATCTTCTCGGGCCAGAACAAGATGCGGGTGTTCCAGGAGGAGATCTTCGGGCCGGCGCTCGGGGTCACCACCTTCAAGGACGAGGCGGATGCCCTGGCCATTGCCAACGACACCCAGTACGGGCTGGGGGCCGGCCTGTGGACCCGGGACAGCAACCTGGCCTGGCGCATGGGGCGTGGCATCCAGGCCGGCCGGGTCTGGGTCAACTGCTACCACGCCTACCCGGCCCATGCGGCCTTTGGCGGCTACAAGAAGTCGGGGATCGGTCGCGAGACCCACAAGATGATGCTGGACCACTACCAGAACACCAAGAACCTGCTGGTGAGCCACGACATCAACCCCCTCGGCTTCTTCTAAGCCCATCCCGTGATCCACAAGGGCGCCTGCGGGCGCCCTTTTTCATGCGGTTCAGGCCACGGGTTGGCCCAGTTGCTGGCGATAGCGCTGGGGGGCGCAGCCCTGTTCCCGCTGGAACATGGCGATGAAAGCCGAGGTGGAGGCGTAACCGAGGCGCCAGGCGATCTCCTGCACCGGCATCTCGCCCCGCAGCCAGTCCAGCGCCTTCACCAGCCGGAGCCGGGTGCGCCACTGGCCGAGGCTCATGCCAAGCTCCTTCTGGCAGCGCCGCGCCAGGGTGCGCTCCGTGGTGTGCAGCGCCCTGGCCCACTCCACCAGCGTGCGGTTGTCCTCCGGCGCCGCCTGCAATGCCGCCAGCAAGGGGGCCAGCAGGCGATCCCGGCTCTGGGGCAGGTAGCTCGGCTGGCATCGGGTGCGGGCCAGCTTCTCGATGAAGAGTTCACCCTGACGGGCATCCCACTCATCCTCCATGTGCCCGACCCGGCGCTGGGTGAAGTCCTCCAGCAGGGCCCGCAGCAAGGGGGTGAGGGCCAGCAGCTGGGGTTCCCGTGGCAGACGCGGGGCCAGGGCGTGGCTCACGTAGATGGAGGTGTAATCCAGGGTCTGCTCGTTGAAGGCGGTGTGGGGCAGGTCCGCCGGCACCCAGATGAGGTAGTCCGGAGGCGCCACCAGCCGCTCTCCCCCCACCTCCACCACCATGACCCCCAGGCTGATGAGGCTGAGCTGACCCCAGGGGTGGGCGTGCTCGGCGCAGGCGTTGCCCCCCTGGATCTGGCTGTAGCGAAAGTAGAGGGGGTTGGGGTCGGCCAGCAGGCGATCCTGCTCGGCCAGGGTGAGGGTGCCCATGCAGATTGTCCCAAAGCGGTTATGACATGTCTTATTTACGCTACTTACCTCGTTCAAGACAAGGCTAGACTCTCCCCATCGTACCAAGGAGTGCCTATGCCTTTTCTCTTCCCCCTGCTCGCCATCCTGATCTGGGCCGCCAATACCGTGGTCTCCAAGGCAGCCGCCGGCGTGCTGGATCCCGCTGCCATCTCCTTCTATCGCTGGGTGATCGCCGCCCTCGCGCTCTCCCCCTTCTGCCTGCCGCAGCTCTGGCGCCGCCGGGCCGACATCCGCCCCTGGCTCGGCAAGCTGCTGGTGCTCTCCCTGCTCGGCATGGTGCTCTACCAGTGCCTCGCCTACTACGCCGCCCACAGCACCTCGGCCACCAACATGGGGGTCATCGGCTCCCTGCTGCCCCTGCTCACCCTGCTCATCGGGGCCTGCTGCTTTGGCCAGAAGCCGGGCAAGCAGGCGCTGCTCGGCATGAGCCTCTCCCTGTTCGGGGTGCTCTGGCTGCTGGGTCAGGGCAACCCCCTGGCACTGCTGCACAGCGGCATCAACCCCGGCGACGGCATGATGCTGCTGGGGGCGGCCAGCTATGCCCTCTATGGCCTGCTGATCCGCCGCTGGCAACTGCCGTTCGGCCCCTGGCTCAACCTCTACCTGCAGATCCTGCTGGCGGTGCTGCTGCTCATCCCGGTGGCCCTCTCTGCCGACTCCCTGGCCATTCCCGCCCAGGGCTGGAGCATGGTGCTGTTCGCCAGCCTCGCCTCCTCCATCTTCGCCGCCTACTGCTGGATGCGCGGCCTCGCCACCCTGGGGGCGGAGCGCACCTCGGTCTTCATGAACCTGATGCCCCTGTGCACGGCCCTCATCGCCGTCATCACCCTGGGGGAGCCCATTCACGGCTATCACCTGCTGGGGGGCGGCCTCATCCTGACCGGGGTCATGCTCTCCCAGCTCAAGCCGAGGGTACGCCGTCCTCTGCCAGAAGGGGCTTGAGCCGGCCAGCACCATGAAAGAAGGGAGCCTCGGCTCCCTTCTTGCTGCCCTCGTCAGGGCACACCTGACCTTTTCGCCAGGGTGACGTCTCCACCTTAATCCCTGCCCCCCCGCCCCTTGTCATGGGCGGCGAAGGCGCTGCGGGCCGCACGGATGCCATTCATGCAGGCGGGCACTCCGGCATAGACGGCGACCTGGAGCAGGATCTCGATGATGGTCTCCCGGCTGACCCCCACATTGAGGGCGGCCCGGATATGGAACTCGAGCTGTCCGGGCGCCGTGCCCATTCCCATCAGGGTCGCCACCGTGAGTATCTCGCGGGTGCAGAGATCGATGCCGGGACGGGCGAGCACATCGGCAAAGGCAAACCCCAGCACCAGCTCGGCAAGTTCCGGTGGCAGGGCATCCAGGCTGGCGGCGACTCGCGTGGGTGCCTGGGGATCGAGCCGGGCCAGCAGCGCGAACGCCCGTTCATGGCGATCCGTGTGCGAGCCGCTCATGCGTTCACCCCCTTCATCCCCTCGGCAGTATAGCGCTCCCCCGCCACCGGCAGGGTCCGGATGGCCTGGCCCAGGGCCCCGAGCTCCGCTGGGGAGAGGCGCACCGAGAGGGCGCCGAGGTTATCCTCAAGGTGGGTCAGGCGCCGGGTGCCGGGGATGGGCACTATCCCCTCCCATTGCGCCAGCAGCCAGGCCAGGGCTATCTGCGCCGCCGTGCACCCCTTCTGCCGGGTCAGGGCCATGACCGCCTGCACCAGGGTGCGGTTGGTGGCGAGGTTCTCCCCCTGAAAGCGCGGCAGACTGGCCCGAAAATCCCCTTCCTCGAACACCGCCTCCTGCTGGTAACGCCCGGTCAGAAACCCGCGCCCCAGGGGGGAGTAGGCCACCAGACCAATCCCCAGCTCCCGGCAGACGGGCAGCACCGCCGCCTCCACCTCCCGGGTCCAGAGGGAGTATTCGGTCTGCACCGCCGCCACCGGGTGCACGGCATGGGCGCGCCTCAGGGTGGCCTCGCTCACCTCGCACAGACCGATGCGGGCTATCTTGCCCTCCTGTACCAGCTGCGCCAGCCCGGCCATGGTCTCATCGACGGGATGGGCCGGATCGAGGCGGTGCACATAGTAGAGATCGATCTGCTCGATGCCGAGGCGGCGCAGGGAGCCCTCGCAGCTCTGGCGCGCATAGCGGGCGCTGTTGTCGAGGGTACGCCTGTACTCCCCGTGCTGGCGCACGATGCCAAACTTGGTGGCGACCTTCACCTGCCCCCGCCGGGTCGCGAGAAAACGCCCGATCAGCGCCTCGTTGTGGTGGGGGCCGTACATGTCGGCGGTGTCGAGCAGGTCGATGCCCCGCTCCACCGCCTCCGCCAGCACTCGCAAGGACATCTCATCGTCCCGCGGCCCGTAGAATTCGCTCATCCCCATGCAGCCCAGCACCAGGGCAGAGACCTGCAGGTTGGCTCCCAGTGTTCGTCGTTGCATCGCATTTTCTCCCTGACAAGTTGCAGGGGAGTATGGTCTTCCGAAAATTAATGAGATATAGAGATAACTGGCAACCCATTTTCCGATTATGGAAACACTATGCACGATCCCCTGCTCTGGGACGACGCCCGCGTCTTCCTGGCCATCGCCCGCAGCGGCACCCTGAGCGGTGCCGCCCACGCCCTTCGCATGGGGGTGGCCACCGTCTCCCGGCGCCTGGACAGGCTGGAGGCGGCCCTCGGCCTCCCCCTGTTCAGCCGCCACCAGCAGGGCTATCGCCTGACCGACGACGGGGAGGCCCTGCTTGAGCGAGCCGAGGCGCTGGAACATGCGGGACTGGCCTTTGGCGAGGCGGGGCAGTTGCAGGGACAGGTGGCCGGCACCGTGCGCCTCGCCACTGCCGAGAACCTGGCCAATCCCCTCATCATCCCCTCCCTGCCGACGCTCTTTGCCCAGCACCCCGAGCTGAGGGTGGAGCTGGTCACCGGGGTGCAGACGGTGAACCTGCACCGGCGCGATGCCGATCTCGCGGTGCGCATGGTCAAGCCCGATGCCGGCCACCTCACCCTGCGGCGCCTGGGCACCCTGGGCTTTGGCCTCTACGGGACCGGCGCCTACCTGGATGCCCGCAGCCCCGGGCTGGATGCCGCCAGCTTCGATCAGGATGACTTCATCGGATGGAACGAAACCCAGAGCCACCTGCCCGCCGCCAGATGGATGACCCGCATGCTGCGCGGCCGCCCCTGCCGGGTGGAGACCAGCACCCTGGCGGCCCAGCTCGCCGCCGCCCAGGCCGGTCTGGGGCTCGCGGTGCTGCCCCACTACCTGGCCCGCCAGACGGATCTGGTCTGCCTGCTGCCGGAGCTCGGAGTGGATCAGCCCATCTGGCTGGTGCTCCACAGCGATCTCGCCCACTCCCGGCGGGTGAGAGCCGTGGCGGATCATCTCATCGCCCTGTTCGAGCGCGCCCGCACCGCCCTGCACCCCTTCTCGGGCGATCCCAGATAGAAGGGCCGGGTCGCATCGGGGCAAAACAAAAGGGAGCTCAAAGGCTCCCTTTTATCTGCGCGGCCTGCGCAGCATGGTGTGCGCGGCCTCTTCGGCGTTGTGCCCGCGGCGGGGTCACGACTCCCGGCGCCAGTGGTAGCGCCGCTCCGGGCGGCCACGCTGGCCGTAGTTGAGCTCCACGTCCAGCCGATCTTCTGACTCCAGAAACTCCAGGTAGCGGCGGGCCGTGGTGCGACTCAGGGAGAGGCGCAGGGCCACGGTGTCGGTGGAGAAGGTGTTGTCCGGCTCCCCCGCCAGCAGATCCAGCACCTGTCGCAGGGTGATGGCGTCGATCCCCTTGGGGGTCTCCCGCGCCTCCCGACCCTGGTTGCGCGCCTTGCCCATCAGGCGGTCCAGGTCGCTCTGGGCCAGCTCCCCCGGCTCGCACAGGCGGCGATGCAGGACCAGGATCTCCTCCAGGCTCTGCTGGATGCGAAACAGCCGCAGCGGCTTGATGACGTAGTCCTGCACGCCCAGGTTGAGGGCCTGCTGTATGGTCTCCACGTCGCAGGAGGCGGTCACCATCATCACCATCACCTCCCGGTTGTAGCTGCGCAGCCGGCTCACCCACTCCAGGCCCGAGCCATCGGGCAGGGAGATGTCGACCATCAGCAAGCGGGGCTCGCTCCCCGCCATCAGGCGATCCGCCTCGGCCAGGGTGCCGGCCCGCCCCATCAGGGAGAACCCGGCCGTGGAGGAGACCAGCTCCCCCAACATGGCGCCTATCCGCTCGTCATCCTCGATAATCAGCGTGAAAATTGGCTTCATGACTTACACCAATTGGTTTTTATTCAAATAGATACCAAACAGGGTCGTCTGCTCGGCGGTGCGACGCCATTCTATCACGCCCCCCCGCCTGGCCACCGTCTTCTTGACCAGGAAGAGGCCGACCCCGTGATCCCCGGTCTGGCGGCTGACACCGTAGTCGAACAGGTGATCCGCCAGCGCCTCGTCCACCCCCTCGCCACTGTCCTCCACCTCGATCACCAGCCGCCGCCCCAGATCATCGAGGGAGAGCAGCACCCTGGGCGCGGCGTGCTCGCGGTTCCCCCAGGCGGCGCGAATGCCGTTGTCCAGCAGGTTGCCGATGCAGGTGATGAGATCCGCCGACACCTCGGCCGGATACTCCCCGAGGGCCGACCCCGCATCCAGCACCAGCTCCACCCCCAGCTCCCGCGCCCGGCTGAACTTGCCGAGGATGAGCCCGGCCACCGGCTTGTTCTCGATGACCCGCAGCAGATCCTGCAACATGTTCTGGCAGGCTTCGTTCTCCTGCTGGATGAGGTCTACCGCCTGATCCACGTGGCCGAGCTGGAGCAGACCGGAGAGGCTGCTGAGCTTGTTGGCGAATTCATGGGTCTGGATGCGCAGCATCTCGCCGTACTGGCGCAGGTGGGTCACCTGCATGCCCAGGCTGCCGGTGCCGTCTGGCCGGCTGAAGATGAGCATGCGCCCCGGCTCGCGACCGCTGAGCTCCTGCCAGTGGCCGACGAAGTCATCCCCCTGCACGGTGAACCTGACCGCCCCCCCTTGCTGCAACGTGGGCACGAGGCCGGGGGCCAGCTCCGCCAGGGAGCGGCCCAGCAGGGCGTGGCGCCCGGTGCCGGGCAGTCGCAACTGATAGAAGGCGGCGCTGTTGAGCATGGTGATCCTGTGCTGGTTGTCCAGGGCCACTATCCCCTCCGAGATCCCCTCCAGCACCAGATCCTGCTGGGCGAAGCGATTGGCGATGGTCTCCGGCTCCAGATCCAGCAGGGTGCGGCGCAGCAGGTGCTGCACCCAGAGCGCCAGCAGCAGGCCGCACCCCAGCACCGCTGCGATGGCGCCGACCAGCAGGGCGATCCGCTCCTGATAGGTGCCCTCCACGGTGCGCATCAGATAACCCACCGCCACTGCACCGATGGCCTGGCCATCGGGCCCCACTACGGGAGCGAAGCAGCGGATGGCGGGACCCAGGGTGCCCACGTCCCGGGAGCAGTAGCTCTCGCGCGACTGGAGTGCAGGCCAGATGTCCTCCCCCCGGAAGGTCTGGCCCACCAGCTCGGGCGAGGGGTGGCTCAGGCGCCTGGCATGTTCGTCGGTCACCACCATGTAGGCGGCGTCGGTGCGGCTGCAGATCCCCTGCACATAATCCCGCAGCCCGGGATCGCTCCCCTTCTCCAGGGCCCGGACCACCCGGCTGTCCGCCGCCAGCACCCGGGCCAGATCGCTCCCCTTCTCCTTCAGGTTGTTCTCCAGCAGGTGGCGCATGAAGAGGGCGAGCAGACAGCCCAGGATCAGGATCAGCAGCAGTGACAAGCCAAGCGAGAGGGTGACTAGCTGGTGGCGCAGTTTCATCGTTCAACCTTGCAGCGGACAGGAAAGCCCAGGGTGAGGGTGTCCCCCGGCCGGGTCAGTGGCCAGCCTGGCGCACCTCAAAGGTGGCCACTCTAGCGCCTCCCCCGGCCGTTGTCGGTTAGCTGGCCCGCAAAGCCATATAAAAACTTAAACACCACGGCCCGGGCAAAAAACCTGAACGTGAGCTGTATCACACTATTTACTTAGCCTGCGAAATAAATATAATGCTTCGCAAGCTAAGTAATTGAGGTGCCCGTCATGAAAAAGGATCTGGAGATGTTGCGAGAACTCTCCCTCGCCGAGCAGCTGGGGCGATTGCACCGGCTCTGGCGCACCGTGGCCGATCTCGAGCTGGCACCTCTAGGGCTCACCCATCCCCGCTGGACCGCCCTGTGGAAACTCAGCCGCCTCGGCGGCCACCTCAGCCAGAAGACCCTGGCCGAGGCCCTGGAGATAGAGCTCCCCTCCCTGATGCGGACCCTGGGTCAGCTCGAGGAGCAGGGGCTGATCGAGCGCCATTGCTGCAGCCAGGACAAGCGGGCCCGCATCGTCACCCTGACCCCGGCGGGCAAGGCGCTGCTCGATCAGATCGAGGGCCGCATCATCGCCGTGCGCCGGGAGCTGCTCACCGGCATCAGCCAGCAGGAGCTGGCCCAGTTTGAAGACATTGTGCACCGCATCTCCGCCAACGCCCTCGGCAAGATAGCCGCACAGCACGAAGAGAGAGAATAAGATGACACCGGATCAACAATTCAAGCGCTGGATAAAGTGGGCCATCATCTGCTTCGTCCTGGTGTTTGGCTACTTTCTGCTGGCCGACATCAAGATGCCCCTGACCCCCCAGGCCATGGCCACCCGGGTCGTCACCCGGATGGCCCCCCAGGTCAGCGGCAAGGTGGTCGAAGTCGCCGTCGCCAACAACCAGCACGTCAAGCAGGGGGATCTGCTGTTCGCCCTCGACCCGGAACCCTTCCAGCTCGCCGTGGATCAGGCCAGGCTCGCCCTGGATCAGGCCAGGCAGCAGAACCGCCAGCTGGACGCGACCCTGACCGCCTACGAGGCGGAGTACAGCTCGCTGCGCACCCAGGCCGACCAGAAACAGCGGGAAGCGGCGCGCATCGACGCCCTCTACCGCCGTCACATGGTCTCTGAACAGCAGAAAGATGACGCCGACAGCGCCGCCCGTACCGCCCGTGCCAACCTGCTCGGCAGCCAGGCCCGGGTAGAGCAGGCCCGCGTCAACCGCGGCTTGCCAGGGGAAGACAACCTGCTGCTGCGCCAGGCCCGCAACCGCCTCGCCCAGGCCGAGCTCAACCTCGCCTACAGCCGGGTTCATGCGAGCCAGGACGGCATCATCACCAACTTGCAGCTCAAGCCTGGCAGCGTGGCCAATGCGGGTTCCCCTCTGCTGGCCCTGGTCTCCGAGCAGGTGGACGTGATCGCCGATTTTCGCGAGAAGAGCCTGCGCCACGTCAGCGCCGGCAGTCAGGCCCTCGTCGCCTTCGACGGCGAGCCCGGTCGCCTCTATCCTGCCCGCGTCGCCAGCCTGGATGCCGGGGTCAGCGCCGGCCAGTTTGACGCCAACGGCCAGCTTGCGAACCCTGTCGAGTCCGATCGCTGGGTACGGGATGCCCAGCGCCTGCGCCTGCACCTGACCCTGGAGCAACTGCCCGCCCACCTGCCGGCCGGGGCCCGCGCCACGGTGCAGCTGCTGCCGGACAACGCCCTGACCGGGCTGCTGGCCCGCGGCCAGATCCGTCTGCTCAGCCTGCTGCACTACATCTATTGAGATGACGACCATGAACCTGTGGCACAGACCCCTCACCCCCAACGAACTGCGCCAGTGTCTGCGCATCGCCTTTGGCTGTACCCTGGGGTTTGTGCTGTGCAAGATCTTCGGCTGGAGCAACGGGGTCTTCTTCACCGTCACCCCGGTGCTGCTGCTCGGCCTGGTGCCGGTGATGAACGGTCACGCCGCCCGCCAGCTCATCGCCTCCGCCGCCATGTGCGGTCTGGAAGTGGGGCTGCTCGGCGGCCTGTTCGGCGGCCACCCGGGGCTCATGACCCCCCTGGTCTTTTTGCTCTTCCTCTACCGTTTCGCCGCCATGTCCCGGGGCAGCCTGTTCCTGTTCGGTGCCAACGGGGTGCTCAGCCTCAGCATCATGCTGCACTTTGCCAGCTACCCCGGGATTGATCTGAACGACCTCATCTTCAGCAACCTCTGGGCCAGCGTCCTGTCGGTGCTCATCGCCTATCTGATGACGGCCCTCATTCCGGACGTGGAGGAGCGCCCCAGGCCGGCCCCCTCCCCCAAGGCGCCGCACCGGATGCGCCACGAAGCCCTGCTGGGGGCGTCCATCGCGACCCTCTCGTTCCTGGTGTTCCAGATCTTCGATCTGCGCGACTCCATGTCTGCCCAGGCCACCACCCTGCTGCTGCTCTTCCCCATGCACTGGAACGGCGCCCTGGACTATGCCCGCAAGCGGGCCATGGGCACCCTGCTGGGGGTGAGTTTCGGCATCCTGGGGCAGCTGGTGCTCTATGACTGGTCCGGCTTGCTGCTGCTGGTGACCCCGGTGCTCTGGCTCGGCGCCATGCTGTTCAGCTATGCCCATGTGAAGGAGGCGAGCGGGTCCGGAGTCGGCTTCGGTGCCCTCACCACCCTCGGCATCCTGTTCGGCCAGTACCTGACCCCGGGCAACGACCTGGTGTTCAGCGCCCTCTATCGGGTGAGCAGCATCCTCTTTACCATCGTGGTCACCCTGCTCGCCTGCTACCTCATCCACCGGCTGCTCAATCGCTTCGAGGCGACACGGTTCGGCCACTGACCCTTTTCTGCAGCCATTGGACGGCTCCCTTTCGCCCCGCTTGCCTGCCGGGGCGTTTTTTTGCCTGCCCCACGGACCAGAGGGAGACGGACGCATCCCGACGCAGGGCTCCTGCCATGAGGTTGCAGTTGTGCCTCATCCTGTTAGGCTCAAGGCCATATGACACCGTTGTGAGGATCAAACATGAAACACGCCAAGCTCTTTCTACTGGGGGCGGGCGCCATCACCCTGCTCGGCGGCTGCGATCTGGGCAGCGGCAAGCTGGGAGTGACCGGCGGCGATCCCGTCACCTATCTGTGTGAACAGAACCAGAAAGTGCAGGTTCGCTACTTCTCCCTCTCGGACGAGAGCCTGAACTTCGTCAAGCTCTCCCTCCCCGATGGCAAGGATTACACCCTGCCTCAGGCGGTTTCCGCCTCCGGCGCCCGCTATACCGACGATCACGAGGTGGTCTGGTGGAACAAGGGCAAGGAGGGGTTCGTCGAGATGCGTGATGACGCCGGGGAGTGGCAGAGCCGCTACAACGACTGCAAGGAGCAGTGATCCGCGCCGTCATGGCACACCGCCCACACGAAACACCCCGGCCTGGCCGCAATGCTGTTCAGATAAGCACTTTTTTGACTGATTATTCATAAATTAGATTTGAGTTGAGGGGGCAAGGCTGTGTCCAGTCGATCTTCCTCCAGCCTTTATCCAGCGGGGCTTGCAATAGAAAGAGGGAGGCATCATGCCTCCCTCGATTTTTTGTCCTGATACTACGTGGACTGGAACTCAAATTCTCTTAAGTGAACAGCATTGCGGCCTGGCCGGGGTGTTTGTCATTTCACTTCCACTTCGAATCGGGCCACAACCCGAGCCGGAATGGCTTGCTGATTCTGCTCCGATGGCCGGTAGCGCAGCTGCGCCAGCCCGGAGATGGCGATGAGATCCAGCACGCCGGGGGGCTGGGACTCCAGTACCTCTGGGCTGAACAGCGTGCCATTGGAATCGATGAGGTAGCGAAGGGTCACATACCCCTTGACCGGCCTCTTCGCCGGCAGCCCCCCGACCGGGTTAAACCTGATGGCATCCCCCACCAGCACCCAGTATTCGGGCAGCGTTTCCCAGGTGACATCCACCGGAGGCTGATTCAGCTTGGCGGTGGGGCTGGCACAGCCCCCGAGCAGGGCCAGGGCGGCCCACAGCAACAACCCTTTCACTCGCACTCGACATTCCCTCTTCGTTGTATCGCTCGACTCCATGAGCGACGCGCCAGTGTCAGGCAAAGGGGCTCATCCTGGAAGCCCCCATCTGGCAGGCAAAAAAAAGCCAACCCCGGAGGGCTGGCCTTGTGATCTCTCACGACTCAGGCGCGCTTGTCGCTTACCACCAGCCAGAGGGCATGGACCATGCCGGGCAGACCGCCCAGCAGGGTCAGCACTATGTTGATGAGGAAATGGAGGCTGAAGCCTACCTGGATAAAGGCGCAGACCGGGGGGAGAAAGATGGCCAGCAGGATCTTGAGCAGATTGTTCATCGGGATTCCTCGTGTAAACAGCGCTTGGGGTTGGCCTAACCATAAACACCCAAGGCCTCAACTGCAAACCAGACAGGGGATCCGCTCTCCTCCTTTCCGCCAGGCGTTGAGGTCGTGAACCATCTGATTGCGGCTGCCACGCCAGAGCAGACCGGGATCCGCCAGGGCCTTCTCGAACCTGCCATCCACCAGCACGTCCAGCAAGGCCACCAGCTCCCGCTGGGCCGGGCTGAGATTTGCCAGCAGATAACCGGTCCAGCACCAGATGTCCTTGCCGGGGCACTCGGTTCGCACCCGCTTCACCAGCGCCAGCACATGCTGCACGTTGGCGGGGTGGAGCGGATCGCCGCCGGAGAGCGACAGTCCGCGCCGCTTGATGCGGCTGTCGTTGAGATCGTGAATGATGCGATCGCTCATCGCCTCATCGAACGGCTTGCCCCCATCGAGCCGCCAGGTGCTCTGGTTGTAGCAACCTGGGCACTGGTGCTCGCAACCCGACACAAACAAGGTGGCGCGGGTGCCTGGGCCGTTGATCACATCGACCGGGTAGTACTGGTGGTAGTGCATTCGAGTTCTCCGGGTTAACGGCCAACCCCCTCCCAACCTCCCCCTTCGAAAGGGGGAGGAGCTTCTTTGCCCCCCCCCTGCCAAGGGGAGGGCTGGGGTGGGGTCTGCTCGCTTACATATGCTTGACCCGGCGTTTGACCTCTTCCTGCTTGCCCGCGTTGAAGGGGCGCGCATCCGGGCTGCCGAGATAGCCGCACACCCGGCGGGTCACCGACACCTTGGCGGGGTCATGGTTGCCGCAGCGCGGGCAGGTGAAGCCCTTGGAGGTGCACTCGAACTCGCCAGTGAAGCCGCAGTCGTAGCACTCGTCGATGGGGGTGTTGGTGCCGTAGTAGGGCACCTTGTCATAGCTGTAGTCCCAGACGTTCTCGAGCGCCTCCAGGTTGTGCTGGATGTTGGGGTACTCGCCGTAGCAGATGAAGCCGCCGCTGGCGATGGGCGGATAGGGCGCCTCGAAGTCCAGCTTGTCGTAGGGGTTCACCTGCTTCTCCACGTCCAGGTGGAAGCTGTTGGTGTAGTAGCCCTTGTCGGTCACCCCGGCCACCACGCCAAACTCCTTGGCGTCGATGCGGCAGAAACGGGTGCAGAGGTTCTCGCTCGGGGTGGAGTAGAGGCTGAAGCCGTAGCCGGTCTCCTCCTTCCACTCGTCGGTGGCCGCCTTGAGCCGCGCGATGATGGCGATGGCCTTCTGGCGCAGGGTCTCGCTGTCGAACAGGTGGACGTCTGTGCCATAGAGGGCGTTGATGGTCTCGTGTACCCCGATGTAACCCAGCGAAATGGAGGCGCGGCCATGTTTGAAGATCTCGCTGATGTTGTCATCGGCCTTGAGGCGCACCCCGCAGGCCCCCTCCATGTAGAGGATGGGGGCGACCCGGGCCTTGACCCCGTCCAGGCGCTTGATGCGGTACATGAGCGCTGTCTTGGCCACCCGCAGGGCGGCATCCAGCTTGTCCCAGAAGTCCGCTTCATCGCGGGATTTCAGGGCAATGCGCGGCAGGTTGAGGCTCACGACACCTAAGTTGTTGCGCCCTTCGTGGACCAGCTCGCCATTCTCTTCAAAGGCACCGAGGAAGGAACGGCACCCCATGGGGGTCTTGAAGGAGCCGGTGACCTTGACCACCTGGTCGTGGTTGAGGATGTCCGGGTACATCCGCTTGGAGGCGCACTCCAGCGCCAGCTGCTTGATGTCGTAGTTGGGATCCCCCTGCTTGTGGTTCAGGCCATCCTTGATGGCGAACACCAGTTTCGGGAAGACGGCGGTCTTCCTGTTCTTGCCAAGGCCGGCGATGCGGTTGCCTAGGATGGCGCGCTGGATGAGGCGCGATTCCCAACTGTCCCCCAGGCCAAAGCCGAAGGTGACGAACGGCGTCTGACCGTTGGCGGTGTGCAGGGTATTGACCTCGTATTCTAGGGACTGGAAGGCGTCGTGGCACTCCTTCTCGGTGCGAGCCATGGCGTAGGCGTCCACATCCTGGATCCCCCACTCCTCGGCCACCTCCCGGTGCTTGTGCCAGCTGATGGTCACATAGGGTGCCAGCACTTCGTCGATGCGGTTGATGGTGGTGCCGCCATAGATATGGCTCGCCACCTGGGCGATGATCTGGGCGGTCACCGCGGTGGCGGTGCTGATGGATTTGGGAGTGTCTATCTCCGCGTTGCCCATCTTGAAGCCGTGGGTCAGCATCCCCTGCAGATCGATCAGCATGCAGTTGAACATGGGGAAGAAGGGGGAGTAGTCGAGATCGTGGAAGTGCAGGTCGCCGCTCTCGTGGGCCTGCACCACGTCGCGCGGCAGCATGTGGCTGATGGCGTAATGCTTGGCGACGATGCCCGCCAGCAGGTCACGCTGGGTCGGGATCACCTTGGAGTCCTTGTTTGCGTTCTCGTTGAGCAGGGCCGCGTTGGTCTGCTCCACCAGGCCGCGGATCTCCTGGGCCAGGCGACCCCGGGCCTCGCGGGCCTGATCCCGGTCGTGACGGTATTCGATGTAGGCACGGGCGATGGCCTTGTCGTCGGAGGCCATCAGGTGGTTCTCGACCCGGTTCTGGATCTCGTGGATGTCTACCTCCCCTCGCCCCTCCAGCTCCTGGCTGACGGCGGCGGCAATGCGCTCTGCCAGCGCCGGACTGGCCTGATTGACCGCAGCCGCCGCCCGGCTGACCGCATCGCGGATCAGTTGGCCATTGAATGGTGCACGACATCCATCGCGTTTGATCACTACCGGTTTCATCGATTTTCCCCGTATTGAAAGACCTGGTGGCCACCCTCGGCTCACCCTCGTTGAGTCCCCTTCTCCACGCCCGTCCCCGGCGCAAACAAGGTCAGCCAAGGCTTGAAACACCTGGGCTGACACTGAGAGGGCGACCACTTATGCACAGCTTTATGACACTATATATGGGTGTTTTTTTTATGCTTACACCTATATGTGGGGTCTATTAGGCACCAAAGCGGTACCCTGTTTCTTGATCCAGAACAGGTTTTAGAAGGAGTGGGGCAGTTCACAATCAGCGCCAAAGGGAGCTCTTTTTGCTCACCCCAGACGGGATGCGGGCTCCCGCCCGGCAAGGGATAAAAAGAGAGGGGCACGCCTTCCGACAACAATTGACCGAGGCGCCAGAGAGCGGGAGAGCACATACTGGGGAACAGTCTGTCCCTTGCGGAAAACACACGTGACCAAGGTCTTGCTCCTGCTCTCCCTCCTCTCCCTCCCGCTGCTGGCCGCCGAGATCCTGGTGATCAGCAGCTATCACCAGAGCAACCAGTGGGATCAGAGCTACAGTGCCGGCCTAGAGAAACACCTCAAGCAGGCGCATCACCTCGGCTATCTCTATCTGGACACCAAGCGCCAGCCCGGCCAGACCCGTGACGAACTGCTCGCCAAGGGAATGGCCGCCTACCGGACCCACCAGCCAGCGCTGGTGATCCTGGGGGATGACAACGCCATCAACGCCCTCGCCCGACCCATCGCCGCCCGGGGAACGCCCGTGGTGTTTCTCGGGATGAACGAGAATCCGCGCCCCAAGGGGCTGGTCGGCCACCCCCTGATCACCGGCGTCCTGGAACGCCCCCTGCTCAAGCGCAGCATCAGCGAGATGAGTCAGTTTATGGGAGGGCTGGAGCGTGCCCTGGTGCTGTTTGACGAAAGCGAGGTGTCCCGCACCGCCGTCGCCCACGAGTTCAAGGGGCGAGGCGAGCTGACGATCGGCCAGACCCGGGTCAGCAGCCGCCAGTTCACCGACTACGGACGCTGGCAGGAGGCAGTGCTCGCCAGCCGGGAAAACGGCTATCAGGCGCTCTTCCTCGGCCTCTACCACACTCTCACCGACGCTCAGGGCCAGCATGTAAGCGAGCAACAGGTACTGGCATGGACCAGCGCCAACAGCCCGGTGCCACTGTTCTGCTTCTGGGCCTTTGCGGTGGGCAGGGGAGCCGCCATCGGCGGTCTGGTGCTCGACGGCCACAGCCAGGGAGAGAGAGCCGCCGAACTGGCCAATGCCATCCTCTCGGGCACGGCGCCCGGCGCCCTCTCCCCCCGCGCCGCATCCCGCGGGGAATACCTGTTCAGCAAGAGCGAACTGGCACGCTGGCACCTGACGGCTCCCGATGCCTGGCAGGACAAGGTGAGCTACGTCGAGTGAGCCCACCAACGACAAACCCGGCCAGTGGGCCGGGTTTGTCTGCTCAAACGTGCATCCTCAGGGCTGAATGGCCGCCTGCAACTCGGCTTCGGTCCAGATGGTGATCCCCAGCTCCTGGGCCTTGGCGAGCTTGGAGCCTGCCGCCTCCCCCGCTACCAGCACGTCGGTCTTGGCCGACACCGAGCCCGCCACCTTGGCACCCAGGGCCTGCAGCGCCGCCTTGGCGTCGTTGCGGGACAAGGCGGTGAGGGTGCCGGTCAGCACGAAGGTCTTGCCGGCAAAGGGCTGATCGCTTGCCTCTTTCTTCTCGATGACCGGCCAGTGGATACCGGCGGCCAGCAGGGCGTCGAGCACCTCGATGTTGTGGGGCTGGCGCAGGAAGTAGTAGACGTGCTTGGCCACTATGTCCCCCACGTCGGGTACCTCGAGCAGCTGCTCCACCGAGGCGGCGCGCAGGGCTTCCAGGGTGAGGAAGTGGTTGGCGAGGTTGAGCGCCGTCGCCTCCCCCACCTCGCGGATCCCTAGGGCGAACAGGAAGCGCGGCAGGGTGGTGCTGCGCGCCTTGTCGATGGCCGCCACCAGGTTGAGGGCGGACTTTTGCCCCATCCGCTCAAGACCTGCCAGCTGGATGGCATTGAGGCTGAACAGGTCGGCCGGGGTCTTCACCAGCCCCTTGTCCACCAGTTGCTCCACTATCTTATCGCCAAGGCCGTCCACGTCCATGGCGCGACGCGCCGCGAAGTGCTTGATGGCGGCCGCCCGCTGGGCCTCGCAGAAGAGACCGCCGGAACAGCGGGCCACGGCCTCCCCTTCCAGCCGCTCCACCGCCGAGCCGCACACCGGGCACTCGGTCGGGAAGAGGATCGCGCGGGCATCCGCCGGGCGCTGCGCCTCCACCACAGCCACGACCTGGGGGATCACGTCCCCGGCCCGGCGCACGATCACGGTGTCGCCGATCATGACGCCAAGGCGCGCGATCTCGTCCGCATTGTGCAGGGTAGCGTTGGAAACGGTGACGCCGCCGACAAACACCGGCTTGAGCTTGGCTACCGGGGTGATGGCACCGGTGCGGCCCACCTGGAACTCGACATTCTCAAGCGCCGTCATCTCCTCTTCGGCCGGGAACTTGTGGGCGGTGGCCCAGCGCGGTGCGCGGGCCACAAAGCCGAGCTCCCCTTGCAGTGCGATGTCGTCCACCTTGTAGACCACGCCGTCGATCTCGTAGGGGAGATCCCCGCGACGCGCCAGAATGTCGTCGTGGAACGCCTGACAACCGCTGGCACCCTCTTTGAGCTTCACTTCCGGGCTGAGCGGCAGACCCCAGGCCTTGAGCTGATTGAGGCGACCGAAGTGGGACTCCCCCAGCTCGTCGCCACCGACTCCCACGCCGTAGACATAGAAGCTGAGGGGGCGGCTGGCGGTGATGCGTGAATCGAGCTGGCGCAGGCTGCCGGCAGCGGCGTTGCGCGGGTTGACGAACACCTTCTCCCCCGCCGCCAGCGCATCGCGGTTCATCGCCTCGAACCCCGCCTTGGGCATGAAGACCTCCCCACGCACCTCCAGCCGCGCCGGCCACCCCTGGCCTCGCAGGGTCAGGGGAATGGCCTTGATGGTGCGCACGTTCTCGGTGATCTCCTCCCCCGTGGTGCCGTCCCCGCGAGTGGCGGCCTGTACCAGCTGGCCAGCCACGTAGAGCAGGCTCACCGCCAGACCGTCGAGCTTGGGTTCGCAACAGAAGGTGAAATTCACCTCCCGCTTGAGGCGATCACTAATGCGTTGCTCGAACGCCTGCAACTCCTCGCTGCTGAAGACGTTGTCCAGACTCAGCATGGGGATCTCGTGGCGTACCTGCTTGAAGGCGGTCAGCGGCTGGCCTCCCACCCGCACGCTCGGCGAGGCCGGGGTTTTCAGCTCGGGATGCTCGGCCTCCAGCGCAATCAGCTCGCGCATCAGGCGATCGTATTCGGCGTCCGGCACCGTGGGGTTGTCCAGCACATAGTACTGATGGCCGTACTCGGTCAGCAGCTCACACAGTTGACGGTGGCGGGAGAGGATATCGCTCATGAAAAAGTCTCGAAGTGTGATGGAACATTCAGTCTGGGGCAGAAACAAAAATGCGGCACCGGGGTACCGCACTTTTCATTGTTCAAGCCCCATGGCGCATCAGTCGCGGCTGGCCTCGTAGGCCGCCAGCTCGTGACGGTAGCGGGCGATGTCGTCGTCGCTGAGGGGACTGCGCGAGGCGTCGGTCAGCATGGCATCGAGATCGCTCGCCAGCTGATCCGCGGCCTGCAACATGTGCTCGAAGGCGAAGGCGGCATTGCTGCGAAGGGGCAGTTGCATGAAGAGGGACACACCCGGGGTGCTGAACTGCTCCATGCGATAGGGGTTGAAGGTACCCGGCTTGACCATGTTGATCATGGAGAAGAGCACCTCCCCCTTGCCGCCCAGATCTTCGTGACGGTGGAAGATGTCCATCTCGCCAAACTTGAAGCCCAGCGCCAGCAGGGAAGAGAGCAGGGTCGCCCCTTGCAGATCGTGGCCGGGACGGGCCATCAGGTTGATGACATAGACATCCTGCCAGATCTTCTCGACCGGGGCCGGAGCGGGTTCTGGCTCGGCTGTGTGAACCGGCTCTTCATAGGCTGGCTCGTCATCGTAAGCGGGCTCTTCATAAGCCGGCTGGGCGTAGCGGGGAGCCTGCTGGGCAACCGGTGCCGGCTCGCGTGCACCGAAGGTCGGCGCCTGGGCATAGGCCGGCTCCACCAGCGGCTCTTCGTCCAGCGGCTGCATCATGGGCTCGCGCTGCGGACGGGAACGGTGTACCGGGGTACGGCGGATCACCTGGGCAGGTTTGCGCACCGGCGCAGCAGGGGCCTCTTCAACAGGGGCGGCAACCGGCTCTTCATAGTCCTCTTCTTCCTCATACACAGGCTGAGGGGGGACAGGGCGAGCGGCAGGCTTGCGCACCACGGGAGGCGGCAGATCAGCGTCGTCATCTTCATCATCGAAGGCGGGAACGGGGGCGACACGGCGGGGTTCGGGCTGACGGGCCTCGTCGCTACGCAGTTTGGGCTCGGCACGACGGCCACCGCTCACCACACGCACCTGACCGATGCCATCGCTGTCGAAGGCGTCGTTGTCACGCTCACGGGACTTGGACTCCATCCGACCCAGGGGTTTCTCCTTGATCGGTGCCTGACGATTCTTTCTGTTGCTCCACAACCCGTGAATGAGCAATGCCGCGATGGCAATACCGCCCAGGGCAACCAAGATGTAACGCAATTCCTGCATTAGCTGCTTCTCTTTCTAGTTTTGCTCAGCCAAAGCGACGGCTTCACCGATATCGACCGACACTATGCGCGAAACCCCGGGCTCTTGCATCGTGACGCCAACCAGCTGCTCGGCCATCTCCATGGAGACCTTATTATGACTGATGTAAACGAACTGTACTGTGCTCGACATCTCTTTGACAAGAGAACAGAAGCGACCGACGTTCACTTCATCGAGCGGTGCATCCACCTCATCCAGCAGACAAAATGGTGCTGGATTGAGTCTGAAGATGGCAAAAACCAGCGCAAGGGCGGTTAGCGCCTTCTCCCCCCCGGAAAGCAGGGCAATGGTAGCATTCTTCTTGCCCGGAGGTCTTGCCATGATGCTCACTCCGGCCTCCAAAAGATCATCCGAGGTCAGCTCAAGCCAGGCACTGCCCCCCCCGAACACTTTTGGGAACAGGGATTTTAAATCTTCATTGACCTTATCGAAAGTGTCGCGGAAGCGTATTTGTGTTTCTTTATCAATTCTTTTAATGGCTTGGCTCAAGGTGTCGAGGGCCTGCTCCAGATCCTGGCACTGATTTTCCAGGTAGCTTGCGCGGGTTTTCGCCTCCTCATACTCCTCCAGTGCCGCCAGGTTGATGGCGCCAAGCGCCTCCACCTGCGCCTCCAGCGTCTGGATCTCCTGGCGCAGCTTGCCGCGATCAGCGGCAATCAGCACCGCCTGATCGAGGTCCACCAGGCGCACGCCCAGCTCTTCGAACTGCTCGTGCAGTCCCTGCCTGCGCGTCAGGTTGCGCTCGCGCTCGAGCCGCAGAGTCGCCAGCTTCTCTTGAATTTTCACCAGCTGCTTGTGATCGGCGCTTCTGGCCTGCTCCAGCTCGGTCAGCTGGCGATCCAGCTCCGCGAGCCGCTGGTGACAGGCCAGTTGCTGCGCCTCAAGATTGCGCTGTTCGACCAGCAGGGGCGACAGATCCTGACTCGGAGCGGCCCCTGGCTCCTTGAGTTCCGCCAACTCCAGGCCGAGACGGGCCAGCTCCTGCTCGCGCAGCGTGATGAGCTGGCGCTGGTTCTGCTGCTCCAGTTGTAGCCGCTGGCAGGCCGCCTGCTGCTGCTCCCGGCGAAGGCGCGCCTCTTCCAGCGCCCGCTCCGCCCCGCTCACCTGCTCCTGGGCGAGCAGCAGCGCCTCGGCGAGTACCTCCCCCTGCTCCTGCAGTTCGCCAAGGGCCGCGTCATCCTGCTCAAGCCGCTCCCCGGCCGACGCCAGCCGCTGCGCCTCCTCAGCCTGCTCCTTATCGAGCCGGGCCAGCTCTTCCCCCAGCTGGCCCAGGCGCTGCAAGCGCTCCTGGCGCTGCCCCTCGCGCAGACTCCAGGCTTCGCGCAGTTGCTGCCACCGCAGCTCCTGCTCGCGCAGGGTGTGCTGAGCCAGCTCATGGGCACTGTGCTGCTGGGCCCGCGCTGCATCGGCGGCGGCAAGCTGCTCGTCGAGTCTGTGCAGCACCTCCCGACCCGCGGCCAGTTCGGTGTGCAGCCGCTCACGTTCACCGAGCAGCGCCAGGGTACCCAGGGCCATGCCCTCCCCCAGATCCGCCCAGTTGGGGCCGAACCAGTCTCCGGCGGGAGTGAGCAGCGACTCACCGGCAGAGAGGCTGTGCAGGCGGGACAGCGCCTCCTCCCTGCTCTCTGCCAGCCAGATGGCATTGAGGAAAGCCGGAATGTGCTCGCCCCCCAGTTGCGCCGCCAGGGTACCGGCCCTGGCTGACTGGGCCGGGCCAATCCAGAGTCCGGGTTGCGCCAGGTTGCACTCGTCCGCCGGGATTGCGGTGAGCCAGCGGCCGAGCACCTTGTCCAGCCCCCGGGCCCACTCGGGGGGAACCTGCAACCGATCCGCCAGGGTGGCGCCCGCCATCTGCTCCCCCAGGATCTGATCCAGGGTGGCGAGGCGCGCCTCCAGCTCGCGCAGCAGGCCCTGCTGGCGACCCTGCTCTGCCTTGAGTGCTTCATGGCGCGACACACCGGCCTGCCACGCCGCATCGGCTTCCTCATGGCGGGCGCGGGAGAGCGAGAGTTCCGCCGCCAGCGCATCGAGCGCCGGTTGCAGGTTCTCCCCCTCTCCGCCAAGGGGCCCGGCCTGTTCGTCTTCCAGCTTGAGGCGGGCAAGCCGGGTCTTGGCCTGCAGCTCCTGCAGGCCGTTCACCTCGGCGCGGGTCTGGTTGAGCCGCCCCTGCAACTGGCCCAGCTGCTGCTGCCACTGCTGCTGGCGCTGACGCGTCTGCTCGAGCCGCTCGGCCGCCGCCGCACGCACGCTCTGCTGGTCGGTAAGCAACTGCTCACACTGCTCGAGGCGCGCCGACGCTACCTCCCCCTGCAACGTGCTCTCGCCCAGTTGCTCTAGCTGGCCGGCCAACTGGGCCTTGAGCCCCTCGATACGCTCGCCGAGGGCTTGCCGCCTCGCCTGCCAGTCGCGGCCAAGCTCGCTCTGGTGCAATTGCTGCTGCTCGAGGCGGGCGATGGCTTGCCCGCCGAGAAAAATCTGCTGCTGGCGGCTCGCCTGCTCGGCCTGCGCCTCCTGGCGGGCCACCGACAGAGTGACGTGGCGTCCTTCGTCTGCGGTGCGCTTGGCATCGAGGGCCGCCAGCGCCTGTTCAGTCTGGGCCAGTTCGGTCTTGGCTTCGCCAAGACGCGTCTCCAGCGCCCACAGTTCCGAGCCGATCAGTTCGCTGCGGGCCGCGCGACTGCGACTCTTGAGCTGCTTGTAGCGCTCGGCGGTCTCGGCCTGGGCCTTGAGGTGCTCGAGGCGTGAGCCCAGTTCGCCGCGGATGTCGCCAAGGCGTTCCAGGTTCTCCTGGGTATGGCGGATGCGCTGCTCGGTCTCCCGGCGCCGCTCCTTGTAGCGGGAGACCCCGGCGGCCTCTTCCATGAACAGCTTGAGATCGGCGGGGCGGGACTCCACCAGCCGGCTGACGGTGCCCTGTTCGATGATGGCGTAACTGCGGGGCCCAAGGCCGGTGCCGAGGAAGAGGTCGGTCACGTCCTTGCGGCGGCACTTCTGGCCGTTGATCTGGTAGTGATTGGAGCCGTCGCGCAGCACTTCGCGGCGCACCGAGATCTCGGTAAAGCGGCCGAACTCGCCGGGTACCCGGTTGTGGGGATTGTCGAACACCAGCTCCACCGAGGCGCGGCCATGGGCGCTGCGGTTGATGGAGCCGTTGAAGATGACGTCGGTCATGTTCTCGCCGCGCAGATGGCGGGCGGAGCTCTCCCCCAGCACCCAGCGCACGGCGTCGATGACGTTGGATTTGCCGCAGCCGTTGGGGCCCACCACGGCAGTCATGTCGGCGTTGAGTTCGATGCGGGTCGGCTCGACAAACGACTTGAAACCGGCGAGTTTGATCAATTTCAGACGCATGGCGGCCTATGTGGGTAACGAAATAAAGAGGAGGCGGGCAGGCGACTTTACCAAATCAAAGGCTTGTTTGTAATATGCTGGCACTTTCCCCATTCACTGATGGATCTCACATGAGCCAATCACCCCACATGGTCAAAGATTCGGTCAGCGGTGCAGACTACTTCCTGCGCGGCTTCTCACTCATCCGCCAGCCCGGCATCCGCACCTTCGTGCTGATCCCCCTGCTGGTCAACTTCGTGCTCTTTGTCGGTGCCTTCTACGCCCTGTTGCTACAACTGGACGGCCTGTTCGCCTGGCTGCACCAGCAGATCCCGAGCTGGCTCTCCTGGCTTGATTACCTGCTCTGGCCCATCGCCCTCATCACCATACTGGTGGTCTTCTCCTTCATCTTCAGCTCGGTGGCCAACTGGATAGCTGCCCCTTTCAACGGCCTGCTGGCAGAGAAGGTGGAACAGATCCTCACCGGTGAAGCCATGAATGACACCGGCATGCTGGATGTGGTGAAAGATGTGCCCCGTACCTTCGGCCGCGAATGGACCAAGCTGAAATACTATCTGCCCAAGGCCATCGGCTGCCTGATCCTCTTCCTGATCCCGGTAGTGGGCCAGACCCTGGCACCCGTGCTCTGGTTCCTGCTCAGCGCCTGGATGATGGCGATCCAGTATGTCGATTATCCGTTCGACAACCACAAGATCGGCTTCATCACCATGCGCGACGCCCTCAAGCAACGTCGTGGAAAGTGCCTGAGCTTCGGCGCCCTGGTGACCCTCTTCTCCGCCATCCCGGTGGTGAATCTCTTCGTGATGCCGGTGGCCATCTGTGGCGCCACCGCCATGTGGGTAGACCAATACCGCAGCGAGCAACTTGGACGCTGAACCGCGTCATCATGATCAAAAGAGGGGGCGAAAGCCCCCTTTTCATTACTTAATCTAATGCATAGCCAAGATAGCTTGTCGCCCCAGCGCAGGGTTGTTAGGATGCGGGCCTTTCTCGCACCCTGGGATATCTCATGTTACATGCACTCTTCTTGCTCGGCCTGGTGGCCGAAGGGATGACTGGCGCGCTGGCAGCGGGTCGGCGACGGATGGATCTGTTTGGCGTCGTGATCATCGCCTCGGCGACGGCCATCGGTGGCGGTACCATTCGGGATGTGCTGCTGGGCCACTATCCCCTGCTCTGGGTCGAGCACCCCGAATACGTGCTGCTGGTGGCGGGCGCCGCCATGGCCGGGGTCATCTCGGCCCCGCTGATGCGCTACCTTGGCAAGCTGTTCCTGGCGCTCGATGCCCTGGGGCTCGTGGTCTTCTCCATCTTCGGGGCTGCCCGGGCGCTCGAGATGGGCCACGGGGCCGGCATCGCCTGCATCATGGCCGTGGTGACCGGCGTGTTCGGGGGGGTACTGCGGGACTTGCTGTGCCAGCGTATCCCGCTGGTGTTCAAGCGCGAGCTCTATGCCGCCGTCTCGCTGATCACCGCCGCGCTCTACTGCTTTGCGCTGCACCATGGGCTGCCCAACGACTGGGCCGCTTTCGGTGCCATCGGCATCGGTTTCGTGCTGCGGCTCCTGGCGGTACGCTTCAAATGGGGACTGCCCACCTTCAACTATCAGTACGCCACCCATTGAACACGCCAGTTCCTGGCCATATCGCACGGATAACGAGCAACAAAAAAGCGCCATACGGCGCTTTTTTGTTGGGCATCGGCAAATCGGCAAGAGAGTAAAAGGTCAGTTGATCCCTTCCGAGCTGAAGAAGGTCGCCTTGTCGGCGATGAAACGCACCTTGATGTTCTTGCCTTCCCCTCCCCAGACACAGCTCGTGGTGCCGAGAGCATCGTCGCAACGCTCGGCCTTGCCGAGGATGGCGCTCGCTTCGGCATAGCTCATCCCGACTTTCAGCTTGTCGTAGCTCTCGCGGTTGAGCTTGCCGCAACCAGTCAACAACAGGGCGATGAGCCCCCCGATCACAATCTGCTTCATCTTTCTCTCCTCTGGCTGGAGTCCAGAGCCTAGCAGCTTGGTCCCCCTCAATGCCAGCGGCAAAAAGACACAATCGGCACTCAACCCTTGAGGAAATCCCGACTCACCAGCTACGAACGGGGCCTGTGTCCAGGTGCACGAAGTTGTCGGAAGGGTAATAACCCACACCGCCCACCTTGAGGTTCAGGGCGGCCTTGCGCAGGTGCGCCAGCTGCACGCCGGGGATGCGCACGTCAACCGCCTGCCCCAGGGTGTGGTAGCTGTGCTTGGCAACACCGCGACTCTTGCGCCGCTTCTGCTGATTGGTGGTCGGGGAGCGATAACCCGAGATGAGCTGGATTTCGCCGTGGCGCCCCAGCTTGTGTTGCAGCAGAAAGAGCTGATCGAACAGCTTTCTGTCGATGTTGAACACTTCGTTGCGACGGTAGTCACGGAAAATATGGTTGAGCTCCGCCAACCCGTCACTCAGATAGTGGCCATCTTCCCAATAACTGGCGCGTACCCGCTCGCCGGTATTGAGGTTGAAGAAACTCAGTTCCCGTCCCGAAGTGCTGCGGCTCGCAAGCGCAGGGAACGACAGCAGGCTGGTCCCCATCAGGCAACCCGCCCCCAGCAGCAGACGGCGTCGGCTTATCTCTTGTCCCAGCATCCGTTGTCCGTCCATCTCATGGTGAAGTCACACAGGTGAATGAATTTGATACAAGGGCCGAAACTACCTGCCAGAAAAAGCGCTGTCAAACCCCATTCACCCATGAAAAAGCCCGGCACGGGCCGGGCTTGTCACTCTGTGGCGAGGATCACAGCAAGCGGCTTTGATAGCTGACTCTGTCGAATCCGTAGATATCGTTGCGCAGTTGCTGACGTCCCTCTTCATCAATCCAGCTGCTCCAGTAGACGGTAAACACCGGGATAGGGTTGCTCAGGGGCAGCCACTTGGTCTGGGTCTCTTTCAGGATGCTGGCTACCTTGTCCGGCTGATAGCGGGAGTCCGCCAGCAGCAGCTCTGCCAGATCGTCGGCGTGTTCCACCCGGATGCAACCCGAGCTGAAGGCACGGGCCCCCTGCTCGAACAGCGCCTTGCGCGGGGTGGAGTGGAGATAGATGGCATCGTTGTTAGGCAGATAGAACTTGTAGCGACCCAGGGCATTGTGATCCCCCGGCTTTTGCCGCAACCGGTAAGGGAAACCGGAGGCCAGCGCATGGTGCCAGCCATCTTCGCTGAACTGCACCGGATTGCCCTCGCCGTCGATCACCTCGAACTGTTCGCGATCCAGGTAGGCAGGATCGCGCCCGAGCTTGGGCAGAATGTCCTTGCTCAGGATGGAGCGCGGCACGTGCCAGGCCGGGTTCAGCACGATGGAGCGGATCTCGCTGGCGAGGATGGGGGTTGCCCGCTGCTCCTTGCCGACGATGACCCGACTAGTGAAGACCTCGCTGCCCGACTCCACCACGCTCAGGCGGTAGTCCGGAATGTTGACCAGCACATAGCGACCGGCAAGGTGATCCACCAGATCACGGCGCCACAGGTTGCGAACCAGCAGGCTGGCGCGCACCTCGGGGCCGGTATTGAGCCAGCTGCGGGTCTGACGGCCGATGATGCCGTCGGCGGTCAGGCCGTGGCGGCGCTGGAACTGCTTGATGGCCTGTTCGGTCTCGGGATCGTAGAGGCTGTCCTGGTGAGTCGGGGCACTGTCCCCCAGTTCGTTCAGGATGGAGCGGATCTGGCCGAGCTCGGTCGAGCTCTCCCCCGCCCTCAGGGTCGGCATGGAGAGGATGGGCCAGTGCTTGGCCATGGGCATGGCCAGCAGCTTGCGCACTTCTTCGCGCACGGCGTCGTATTCCGCCACCTGTGGCCTGAGTTGCCTGACCTGCTCCAGCAGATTGTCTCCCTGGGGAGCATGGGCCAGGGGGCGGTTCAGATCCAGCTTGAGGGTCTGCATCTGTTCGCGCGCGACCAGATCCATCCCTCGCCAGGCCTGCTGGAACCGGGCCAGCTTGCCAAAGGCCTCATCGTAGAGGGCACCGCGCCGATCCGCCGGGGTCTTTTGCAACTGCTGCCAGAGGCGGTAGAAATCCGGATGCAGCTGGGCCAACACCGCTTCCTGCAACTGCTGTTCAAGCTCATGACGAGCCTGCTCGGCCACCTCGTTCTGATACCAGTCATGCTGGATGCTGGGACTGGCCACTACCGCCTGTTCCGTGCTGGCATGAACCATGCTGGCCGGCCAGCAGCCCAGCCAGATGAGATTCGCCAATGCCAACCAATACTTCTTACCCATGCTTCTTACCACGCTTGCCTCAAATCGGTTCATTTCGGCCTGTCAGGCGCGACGGTCAGGACCCCATGATGCGTGAATGCCGACGACTTTGCTAGCGGACGGAGGTGTAACGACGCCAGATGAGTTCCTGCTCCCCGCTGTCGCCGACGGCCACTATCGCCTCGTTGAACCGCGCTACGAATTCCCCGGACAGGGTCTTCTTGCTCAACATGAAAAAGGTGGGCGTCTCATGGATCGCCATGGTGTGGGGGACGACCGCATCCGACAGCCCCTCTCTCTTCAGACCCCAGGGCGTGGCCAGACTATCCCCGAGAAAACCGTCTATCCGCCCAAGCAGCAGCTTGCGATAGTTTTGCACATCGTTGACCTCGCTCACCTGGTTGCGGTATCGCTGCAGAACCTTGGTGATTTCCGGGCCGTAATAGTAGTCCCTGGTCACACCGAGGCGATGCCCGTGGGCCAGCCAGCTCGCCAGATCCGACTCCTCCCCGGTACCGGATTTGCGTACCCAGAGCGATGTCCGGCCCGGGTTGTAGGGGATGGAGAACCAGGCATAACGCGCCCTGTCATCGGCAAAATACGCCTCCATCACGATGTCCAGCCGACCCCGCTCAAGATCGTGCAACCCCCGCTTCCAGGGACGCTCCACATAGACCAGATGACAACCCAGCCGATTCGACACGGCATTGAGGTAGTCGACCGCAAATCCACGCAGTTCCCGACGTGCTCCCTCTTGCTGGTAATAGTGGTATGGGGGCCAGTCATCGAAACCGACGCGAAGGGGGGAGGAGCAGAACGATTGCGCCCACAACGGTTGGAGGGGCAGACAGCAGAGCACACACAGAGAGAAGAGTCTCATGGGTCATCCTTGACAACGGGACAGGCCATCTTAATTCTGCCCGGGTGAAATGGCGACAGATCCTGCCACAACAAAGCACAATATCAGCCGTTTGCCTGATGCGCCCCAGGTGGCGGCAGACAGGTTGGCGCCGAAAAAGCCACAATCAAGAAGAGGAAGCAAACGACCCCAAAGCCCCTTGGTAAGCAGGGTGATTGAGGGTTAATATGTGAGCAAATATATTTTTGTGATCCACTATGCTTTTTTTGCAATTGGATTAGCATATGCGCGAAATCTGCCTATCAATCTGTCGGGCGTCGAGTGAGTAATATGACCTACAAAAAGTTCGGTTTTCTGGCTGCCATCCTGGCACTGAGCGGTTTCTACCTTTATACCCTCTATCTGGCCGCTCACCCCAACGTGAGCCTGGCTTACAAGCTCTATTACCTGGAAGGCAAGACCCGTTTCTGGGAGCACAACTCCAGCATGACCCTCCAGCCTGGCAACGAACTCAACCTGACCAAGCCGAGCCGCTTCCTCTCAAGCGAAGGCTGGGCCAAGAAGCCCAGCGAGCAAGGCACCGAGCTGAGCGGTCAGGGCGGTCTCTATTTCGTGCTGCCCAAGCAGCAGGCCCAGCCGGAGCAGCTCACCATCCAGGCCAGGATCAACAGCCCTCAGGCTGGCACCCTGCTCAAGGTGGCGCTGGGTCATGATTTCACCACCACGGTCAAGCTGGCCAAGGCGGGCATCAACGAGATCCGCCTCAGCCTGCCGGGCGACTCCCTGACCGCCGATCCCAAGCGTCCCAACTTCCTGGCGCTCTCCGCCCCGACACCGCTCAACGTCCAGTCCGTGCGACTGACCGTGGCTCAGTGAAGCGGAATGCCCCAAGTATCTGTTCCGTAAAATAATTCTTTCAATAAGGAAGTTCCCATGTCCCGTGCCGATTTTCGACTCTCTCTGGTCGTTCCCGTTTACAACGAGGAAGAGAGCATAGACGCCTTCATCAGCGCGATAGATACCGAACTGGCCCCGCTCAAAGACCAGCTTGAAATCGTGTTCGTCAACGATGGCAGCCGTGACCGCACCCGTGAGGTGGTCGAGCAGGCCATCGCCCGGGATCCCCGTGTGACCCTGGTCAACCTGGCCCGCAACTTCGGCAAGGAAGCGGCCATGACCGCCGGCCTGCACCAGGCCAAGGGCGACGCCATCGTCCCCATGGACGTGGACCTGCAGGATCCCCCCTCTCTCATTCTGGAGTTCGTCAAGCTGTGGCAGACCGGCGACTATGACACCGTCTACGGCATCCGGGTGGATCGCAGCGCCGATACCCCGATGAAACGCCTGACTGCCGGTGGCTTCTACCGCTTCTTCAACGCCCTCTCCACCAGCACCAAGCTGCCGGAGAACGCCGGTGACTTCCGCCTCATCGATCGCAAGGTGGTCGAGGCCATCAAGCAGTTGCCGGAGCGCAACCGCTTCATGAAGGGGCTGTTCGCCTGGGCCGGTTTTCGCGCCGTCGGCGTTCCCTACGAGCGCCCGGCCCGCCATGCCGGCGAAACCAAGTTCAACTACTGGAAGCTGTGGAACTTCGCCCTTGACGGCCTGATGAGCTTCTCCAGCTGGCCGCTGCGGGTGTGGAGCTACATCGGGGTCGGTGTCTCCTTCATCGCCTTCCTCTATATCCTCAAGATCATCACCCAGGTGCTCTTCTTCGGCATCGACGTGCCCGGTTACGCCTCCCTGATGTCGGTCATGCTGTTCCTCGGCGGCATCCAGCTGCTGTCGCTGGGCATCATCGGCGAGTACATCGGCCGCATGTTCGTCGAGGTGAAACAGCGCCCCGTCTACCTCATCGAAGGGGTCTACGGCCAGTACGCCAAGCAGGATGAAGAGCAGAAGCAGGAAGTGCCCACCGCCAGCAAGAAGAGCGCTGGCAAGAAGGCCGCCGCGAAAGCCGCTGATGATCAGCAGGAGCAGGCGTCTCAATGATCTCCCGCGAGGAATTCTGGCGGCTGGTTCGCTTCGGTTTTGTCGGCGGGGGGGCCACCCTCGTCGATCTGGGTACCTCCATCGCCCTGTTTCATACCTGGCCGGCCATCTCCGAGCACCTGGTCACGACCCTGGCCTTTGCCGTGGCGTTCTGGTTCTCGTTCTTCGGCCATCGCTACATCACCTTCCAGAAACAAGGTGCCGCCAGCAAGTTCCTGCTGGTTGCCCTCTTCTCGCTGGCGGTGCGTAATCTCATCCTGAGCGGTTTGCTGTTTGCCGGTCTCTCCGGCCTGTTGCCGGTGGTGATCGCCACCCTGACCGTCACCGTGCTCACCTACGTTCTCTCCCGTATCTGGGTTTTTGCCTGATGAATGATATGACCAATACCGCCCCGTCAACCGGGGCTGCACTCCCCTATCGCCCGTCACTGCGCATCAGCGGCCGCGACTGGCTGATGATCGTCGCCGCCTTCGTGCTGAGCCGGGTGGCGCTCTATGGCATGGGCTATTTCGGCGTCCAGCTCTATGGCGCCACCGACATCGGGCCGCTGCAAGCCTACTGCCAGTTCGACTGCGTCTGGTTCCAGCGCATCATCGAGAATGGCTACGACCTCTATCCACGCTGGTTGAGCAAGGGCAATGCGGCGAACTGGGCCTTCATGCCCCTCTATCCCATGCTGGCCGGCGGTCTCTCCAGCCTGTTTGACATGGAGAGCCTCATCGGCCTGATGCTGGTGGCCAACATCGCCTTCTTCATCAGCTTGCCCCTGATGCTGCTGGTGCTGCACCAGCTCAAGCTGGGGGACGACACAGCCCGCTTCGGGGTCTGGCTGCTGGCCTTCTCCCCCTTCTCCGCCTATTTCGTCTCCGGCTATACCGAGCCCATGTTCATGGCGCTGATGCTGGGAATGTTCCTGTTCGCCTACCGCGAACAGTGGCTCATGGTCGCCTTCCTCGGCATCTTCATCTCCGCCACCCGCAACCTGGGGGTGATGATGGTGTTCCCGGTGCTGATCCTGGCCCTGCAGGCCTACGGCTGGCGCGAGTTCTTCCGCTTCACCGAGCGGGCCTTCAAGGTGGTGTTCACCCTCTGGCTCATTCCCCTCGGCCTCTTCTCCTACATGGTCTATCTCTATCACCTCACCGGGGATGCCCTGGCCTTCAAGCACATCCAGGTGGCCTGGGGCCGCTATATGGACAGCCCCCTGGACTGGTGGCTGAGCGGCTTCGAGCTGGGGGGGCGCAAGGCCTATCTCTCCATCATGGTGATCTTCGGCTGGTGCCTGAATGGCTACCTGTTCAGCCAGAAACGCTGGGCCGAAGCAACCCTGATGTTCATCTGCTGCACCATCCCCCTGATGACCGGACTCAACGCCATGCCCCGCTACATGTTCGGCCTCTATCCGACCCTGCTGGCCATCGTGCTGCTGGCCCATCGCTGGCCTGCCATCCGCCCTGCGGTGCTCTGCATCAGCGGCATGGTTGCCTCCTTCATCGCGGTGGCCTTCGTCAACTTCAAGTTCTTCACCGTGTGACGCCACCCCGAATGCCTACAAGCCGGTCAACTGACCGGCTTTTTTCATGGCCGCGACACCCGGTTCACACTTTTCCATTCTTGAAAACGTAACCATTTGAACTGACGTCACAAATCGGTATTTTACCGGTCCAAGCCTGCCCCAGCGCGCCCTAGAATGAGTGCCTCAACGGATCCTGCTCCTCACACTCTGCTCAAGGAATGGCTTATGCGTCTCTCTTCGCGCCCCGCTCTTCGCCCATCACCCCTGTGGCTGGCCGTGCTCGCCACACCGCTGTTCATCGGTCAGGCGATGGCCGCCCCCGAGGTCTATCTCCATGTGGATGGCAAACCGGTGGCCGAGGCGCTGACGCTGGACAAGGGCACCGTCACCCTGACCCACAGACTGGACAAGGGTAGCCACCAGATCCGCATCAGCGATGCGGGCAACAGCTGCGGCACCAGCTTCGGGCCAACCGAGGCCAGGCCCCTTCCCTTCGGCACCGCCCAGCCCATGGACAAGTGCAGCAAGGGGACAGACTTCAATCTGAGGGTGATGCTGGCGGGGGACTACGAGTTCACCTTCAACCCCGATACCCCCAGCCTCAAGGTGTTGCGGGCAACCAAAAAGAGCGAGTTCAAACGCCAGCCCCCGGAAGAGCCCTGCATCAGCTGGGATGGCGGCCCGGTCACGACATCACTCAAGGGCGTCTGGCCCGACGGCACACGGTTGCGGGATGCCTACTCGGGACAGGAAGCCGTGGTCAAAGGCGGCAAGATCACCCTGACACCGAGCAAGGAGAGCGGCGGCCTGCTGCTGCTCGAGCCGGTCAAGGCCGCCAAGCCTGCTCCCTTCAGCTGGGATCAGGCGAGCGTCTATTTTCTGCTGACCGACCGCTTCCACAACGGCGATCCCGCCAATGATCACAGCTTCGGTCGTCAGAAGGATGGTCAGGACGAAGTGGCCACCTGGCATGGCGGTGACTTCAAGGGGCTGACCGAGAAGCTCGACTACATCAAGCAACTCGGCATCAACGCCATCTGGATCACCCCCATGGTGGAACAGGTCCACGGCTTCATCGGCGGTGGCGAACAGGGGAACTTCCCCTTCTACGCCTACCACGGCTACTGGGCGCTCGACTTCACCAAGATAGATCCCAACTACGGCGACGAAGAGAGCCTGAAAACCCTGGTGGACGAGGCCCACAAGCGCGGCATGCGGATCATCCTCGACGTGGTGATGAACCACGCAGGCTACGCCACCCTCGCCGACTTGCAGGATCTGGGGCTCACCGATCTCACCCAGAACACCGGCAAGCTGCCGAGTCGCTGGAATGAATGGCGCCCGAGCGGCGGCCTCAACTGGCATGGCTACAACCAGTTCATCGACTACCAGTCATCCCACTGGGACAAGTGGTGGGGCCCTGACTGGGTGCGGGCCGGCCTGCCCGGCTACCCGCAACCCGGCACCGACGACGTCACCGGCTCGGTGGCGGGACTGCCGGACTTCCTGACCGAATCCACCAGATCGGTGGGGCTGCCACCGCTGCTCGCTGCCAAAAAAGACACCAGGGCCAAGGCCCTGCCCAACGCCACCGTGAGCGATTACCTCATTGCCTGGCACACCGACTGGGTGCGCCGCTTCGGCATCGACGGCTTCCGTGCCGACACCGTCAAGCACCTGGAGCCCGCGGTCTGGGCCAGGCTCAAGCAGGCGGGCACCGACGCGCTCAAGGAGTGGAAGGCCGCCAACCCGGGCAAGGCCCTCGATGACCTTCCCTTCTACATGGTGGGCGAGGTGTGGGATCACGGGGTCGCCAAGGACTTCTGGTACCAGCACGGCTTCGATTCCCTGATCAACTTCGACTACCAGCGTGAATTCGCCCTGCCCCAGGCCCAGTGCATGGCGGGGGCAGAGCCCACCTATGCGAGCTATGCCAGCCGCATCAACCAGGATCCCGAGTTCAACGTGCTGAGCTACATCAGCTCCCACGACACCAAGCTCTTCTTCGGCGACTACCAGGACGTGGCGCTGCAACGGCGGGTGGCCAACAGCTTCATGCTGCTGCCGGGGGGCATCCAGATCTACTATGGCGACGAGTCCGGCCGGGGGCTGGCCAAGGATGGCGGCGTGTTCGATCAGAGCGTGCGCTCGGACATGAACTGGCAGGAGCTGGCGAGTGGCGAGAAGGCGGAGCTGGTCAAGCACTGGCAACGGCTCGGCCAGTTCCGTGCCGCCCACCCTGCCATCGCGGCGGGCAGCCACAAGAAGATTTCCGATGTCCCCTATGGCTTCGTGCGGGAGAAAGGAGAAGACAAAGTGGTCGTGGTCTTCGCGGGTCGGCAGAAATAGCGACCTAGCCTGAATAAAAAGGGGAGCCGATGGCTCCCCTTTTTTGTCTTGCCGACGCCCGCATCAATCAGACTGGCGGGCCGCCTTTGGCCACTGCAACCTCGCCCTGAGCAGGGTTTCCTGCCACAGGGGCCAGGCCAGCAAAGCCTGCTGATAGGCGCCAGCCTGACCGGGCAGCGAAATGCCATAGCTTGCCAGTCGATAGGCCATCACCGCATAGAAGGCATCCAGAATGCTCGCCTCGTCGAAATAGAAGGGCCCCCGCGCCTGGGACCAGAGAGTCTGCAACCGGGCCAGCTCGTCGATGACCTCCACCGGCGGTTCACTCTGGGTGGGCGCCCCCAGGAAGAAGGGCAGCAGGGTGCGGATCTGACGAAAACCGGCGTGCAGCTCGGCGCACAGGCTGCGGGCCAGGGCCCGTTCGGCCTTGTCCACCGGATAAAGGTGGCGCTCCGGGCAACACTCGTGGATATATTCGGCGATGGCCAGAGAGTCGTGAATACGCAGCTCACCGTCGTCGAGCCAGGGCACCAGGCCGGCGGGGGCCGTGCGCTTGAGCCGTTGCAGCTCCTTGGCATCTTCCAGATCGAAGACCTGCTCCTGCCACTTGAGCCCGCTCATGGCAAGCACCAGCGCCGTTCTCATTGCCCAGGTGGAGCCCGTGCCCACCGTCAAAACCAGGGATCCCATCGATTGCCTCCTGCATGGGTTGTTTACTGGCCATCCCGCCGGCCCCGTGGCACGACATCCGATGACCACCTCACATTTGCGTACTGGCGGGTTTGACCCACTTGGGTAGCAGTGCTAGTTTGATTTTTCAAAACAATCAGTTAGCAACAATGTGAGCTATGGACAGCCAATTTACCATCGTCATCGCAGATGACCACCCCCTGTTTCGGGGCGCCCTCTATCAAGCGGTGCACATGGCCATCGACGACGCCAGATTGCTGGAGGCTGACTCCATCGACAGCCTGAGCCACCTGCTCGACGAACATCCCGACGTCGACCTGCTGCTGCTGGATCTCAAGATGCCGGGGGCCAACGGCTTCGAGGGGCTGGCCTATCTGCGCGGACATCACCCGGATCTCCCCATCGTCGTGGTCTCGGCCTCCGAGGATCCCGCCATCATCCAGCAGGTGCTGCGCCTGGGCGCGCTCGGCTTCATTCCCAAGTCCGTCCCCATGAAAGAGCTGGTCAGCGCCCTCAATACGGTGATCGGGGGGGACAACTGGGTGCCGGAAGGCATCTCCCTCCATCCCGAGCCCGGCGAAGGGCCCGATTTCGCCACCAAGCTGGCCAGCCTCACCCCCCAGCAATACAAGGTGCTCATCATGTTGCGGGATGGCAGCCTCAACAAACAGATCGCCTGGGAGCTCAACGTCTCCGAGGCGACCATCAAGGCCCATATCACCGCGATTTTCCGCAAACTCGGGGTCAAGAACCGCACCCAGGCGGTCATCGCCCTCCAGCAGATGGATATCAAGGACAGTTGAGCCCCTTGCCACCATCAGAGCCCATATCACTCCGCCTTCCGCAAACTCGGGGTCAAGCACCGCACCCAGGCGGTCATCGCCCTCCAGCAGATGGATATCAAGGACAGTTGAGCACCTTGTCACCATCAGAGCCCATATCACTCCGCCTTCCGCAAACTTGGGGTCAAGCACCGCACCCAGGCAGTCATCGCCCTGCAGCAAATGGGCATCAAGGACGACTGAGCTCGTCCCCGGCTGGCTTGTATCGAGCCAGCCCCCCTCCAACAGACTCTCTGGCACCCCGCGGCAGCCGGAAACGGCCTCCCTGCACCATTTGCGGCTCGACAATTAGCACGGTCGTACTTTATGCTGCCAGCCCAGAGAGAGGAGAGCCGGATGAGCAAGGGACGTCTGACCCGCGACACCATTTTGCAGACTGCATTCGAGCAGGCGAGCCAGCAGGGGCTGGAGAGCCTCACCATAGGCTCCCTCGCAACGGCCTGCGAGATGTCAAAAAGCGGTCTATTCGCCCACTTCCAGTCCCGCGACAACCTCCAAATCGCCGTGCTCACCTATTCCGCCGAGGTATTTCGTGAGCGGGTGATCCAGCCGGTGCGCCAACAGGGGCACGCCACCCAGCAGGAGAAACTGCTCGCCCTGTTGCAGGCCTGGCTGGCCTGGAACCAGAGTTTTGCCGGCCGCTGCATGTTCCTCGATGCCTGGACCTCCGCCCAGGAGGGTGAGGTCCAGCAGGCGGCACGCGAGCTGGTCCGTTTCTGGCTCGACTACCTGGCACGCCAGGTAGTGCAGGGGCAGACCAGAGGGGAGTGGCGCAGCGATCTCGATCCCTGGCGCGCCGTCTATCGTCTCTATGGCCTCTATCTCGGGGATCAGGTGTTCCATGCCCTGGGGCTCAGCGAGGATCCGGCCCGCCACTTCTGGCCCGAGGTGGAACAATTGCTGGCCAGCTGGCGCTGACCCGACGGGCTCTTCTTTTTAAAAACCCGCAAAAAAGCACGACCGTTCGCACACAAAAGACACAGGATGACCATGAGCAGCAAGATCTATTTCAACACACGCCGCTTCAGCCCGAGCAAGTTGCTGCTGGGCCTCGGCACCCGCCTGCATCACGTGCTCGCGCCCACCCACGCCAAGCGCACCGCCAGCAAGCTGCTGCTCACCCCGCAGCGGGCGACCCGGGACGTCGCAGCCCCGGCCGGCCTGGTCGAGCAGGCCATCCACACCAGTGAAGGGACCCTGATGAGCTACCGGCTCGGGCAGGGGCCGGTCTGGCTGCTGATGCACGGCTGGTCAGGCAGTGCCAGCCAGTTCTATCCGCTGATGAGCCATATCGCCGCCCAGGGCTATACGGCCCTCGCCTACGATCACCCCGCCCACGGCCGGAGTGAAGGGAACAGGGGCCACCTGCCCCGCTTCGTGCGCGCTTTCGACGAGATCCTCGAGCGGGTCGGCCCCGTCCAGGGCGTCGTCACCCACAGCATGGGGGGCGCCGTCACCCTCAGCAGCCGTCACCCTGCCATGGATGCGTTGCCGCTGCTGCTCATCTCCCCGGTGCTCGACTACGTGCCCCAGCTCTACGGCATGGTGGCGCGCTCCGGCTACTCCATCCGGCTGTTCGATGCGGTGGTCAAGGAGATAGAACACGAATACCAGCACCCGCTCAGCACGGTTGACCCCCTTGGCCGGCTAGCCCGGCGCAGCGGCGCCACCCTCATCGTTCACGATGAGGAAGACCGCTTCGCCCCCCACCGGGACTCCCTGCGCGCGGCCCAGGATGGCCGCACCCGGCTGGTGAGCACCCGGGGGCTCGGCCATGGCCGTATTCTGGCAAGCCCTCCAGCCTTCGCCGCCTTCGATCAACTGAGCCAGACGCCCTTGGCAAACTGAAAAGGAAACGGGCCGCAAAAATTGAGCGTGCGGCCCATTTTTATCCGGTATACAACGTCTTATAGTTGAATTGCGCGGTGGCAACCCGCCCTGGCGATCACGATAAGGCGCACCCTCATGGCCAGACCCAATACTGCTCTTCTGCTGACTGGTGGTGGTGCCCGCGCCGCCTATCAGGTCGGCGTACTCAAGGCGGTGGCCGAACTCTACCCCCGCAACATCGGCATCCCCTTCCCCATTTTGTGCGGCACCTCGGCGGGGGCTCTCAACATCACGGCGCTGGCGTGCTACGCCTCCTGCTTCCACCTGGGGGTGCGCAAGCTGGAGTGGGTCTGGCGACGATTCGAGACCCACCACATCTTCGACTTCCACCCTTGCCAGCTGCTGTGGCGCACCCTCTATCAGGGCTCGGCCGGCCTCATCACCCCCCAGAGCAACCGAGCCTTTCACCTGTTTGACAACGCCCCCCTGCGCCGTCTGCTGGATCAGCTCATCGACTATCACCGCATCGATGACAACATCCTCTACGGCAGCCTGGAGGCCATCGCCATCACGGCCTCCGACTACGATGACGGCCTCTCCACCACCTTCTTCCAGGGGCGGGCCGAACATCAGCCCTGGGAGCGCGCCAGACGACGTGGCCTGCGTACCCTGCTCACCTCGGATCATCTGCTGGCCTCGTCGGCGCTGCCCTTTGTCTTTCCCGCCACCCCCATCGGCGATCGCGTCTACGGGGATGGCTCCATCCACCAGCTGAGCCCGCTCAGCCCCGCCATCCACCTGGGGGCGGAGCGGATCCTGCTGGTGACCCTGGACTCCCCTCACAGGGAGAACCCGACTCCCCGCCAGGGGCACCTGACCAGCTCCAACATCGCGAGCCATCTGCTCAACACCGTCTTCTCCGACACCCTTAATTCGGATCTGGAGCGGCTCGGGCGCATCAACCAGACCCTTTCCCTTATTCCGGCACGGGAGCGCAGTCGACTGAAACTGCGCCAGGTGGAGACCTGCGTGATCCGCCCCAGCCAGGATCTCGACCTCATCGCCCTCGATTACCTCCCACGGTTGCCGACCCAGCTGCGCCGTCTGCTGCGAGTGCTCGGGGTCAACGGCGAAGAGAGCAGCAGCCTGGCCAGCTTCCTGATGTTTGACCCCGGCTATTGCCAGCGGCTCATCAAGCTGGGATACCAGGACGCGCTGGAGCACCGCCAGCGCATCGAGGCCTTCCTCGACCTGCCGGGCAGCGGGAGGCAGCAGCAGTTTCGCGAAGAGGCCTGAGGGGCCTTATCCCATGGCAAGGAGATCCTAGCGTCCCTCCAGCAGGCGCTGCTCCGCCTGTTCCATGGCCACGGCCGTGCCGAAGAGCACCAGGGTATCTCCCGCCGCCAGCACCAGCTCGCGCCTGGGATCCAGGCTGCGCTCCCCGCGATGAATCGCCTTGATGCGCACCTCTCCCAGGGCGAGATCCCGCACCCTGTGTCCCACCGCCCAGGCCTGGTCGTGCAGCAGCACGGGATGCAGCCGCTCGAGCAGTTGATCCGTCTCCAGATTGCCCGCACTCTTGCCGCCCCAGTAGAAACCGTGCAAAAAGCGATACTGGCTGCTGCGCTCGTGCTCCATGCGCCGGATCACCCGGCCGATGGGAATGTCGCAGTTGAGCAGCAGGTGGGAGACCAGCATCAGGGCTCCCTCCTGGGATTCGGGGATCACCTCGAAGGCGCCGGCCTGCTTGTAGTGTTCAAGGAAACTGTCATCCCGGGTACGTACCAGCACCTTGATCTCCCCCGCCAGCTCCCGGATCAGCGTCAGCATGGCATCGACCCGCTTGCGATCGTCGAAGGTGATGATCACCAGCCGCGCCCGCAACAGACCGGCCGCCAGCAGGATGTCGCGCCGGCTGGCATCGCCGAACGCCACCTGCTCCCCCGCGAGCTTCGCCTCACTCACCCGCTCGGGATCGAGATCCAGGGCCAGGAAAGGTATCTCTTCGAGCTTGAGAAAGCGGGCACAGGTTTGGCCGGTGCGTCCGAACCCGGCGATGATGACGTGCTGGTGTTTGCTCAGGCCCGACTGGGCCACCTCGGCGCGAGAGAGCAGGGCACTGTCGGTGAGGGAGTGGGCAAGCCCCAGCGCCCGCAACACCAGCCAGGGGGTGAGGGCGATGGAGATGACACCGATGCCGATGAGCAGAGAGACCAGCTGGTGATCCAGCAAGCCGTGATGACTCGCCAGCGCCAGCAGCACAAAACCGAACTCCCCGACCTGGCTCAACATGATGCCAGCGGCCATGGCGTCGCGCTTGCGCTCCCCCATCAGACGGCCCGCCAGCAATATGAGCAGCGACTTGCACAGGATTAGCCCCGTCACACAGGCCAGCACCTGCCACCAGGCGCCCGCCACCAGCGCCCAGTCCATGGTCATGCCGATGGTAATGAAGAAGAGCCCCATCAACACGTCGCGAAACGGCTTGATGTCCACTTCGAGCTGATGACGATAGTGGGACTCCCCCAGCATCATGCCCGCCAGAAAGGCACCGAGCGCCATGGAGAGCCCCATCCACTGGGTCAGGGAGGCCGCCAGCAATGCCACCAGCAGGGCACTCAGTACGAAGAGTTCGTCTGAACGTGCGCGCGCCACCTCGAAAAACAGCATGGGCAGCAGCCACTTCCCCACCGCCAGCAGCACGGATAGCGCAAACAACCCCTTGAGGGAGGCCCAGGCGACCTCCGCCAGCAGGGCGCTGCCCTGCACCTCGGGCTGGGCCAGGATGGGGATCATCACCAGCAGGGGCACCACGGCGAGATCCTGGAACAGCAGCACGCTCACCCCGAGCTGGGCTCGCCGGGTATGGAGCTGCTTGAGCTCGCCGAGCTGCTTGATCACCACGGCGGTGGAGGAGAGCGCCAGGGTGCCTGATACCACCAGCGCCTGGGCCAGGCTCAGCCCCCACCACCAGCCGAGCCCGAAAAACAGCAGTGAGGTGAGCAGCACCTGCAGGCTGCCGACCCCCAACACCAGCTTGCGCATGGCGAGCAGACGCGGCAGGGAGAACTCGAGCCCGAGGGAGAACATCAGGAACACAATGCCAAGCTCTCCTATGGTCTGCATCATGGCCTGACCCGTGACGATGGCCACGCCATGGGGGCCGAGCAGCATGCCGGCAAACAGATAGGCAAGGATCACCGGCTGGCCGAGGCGCCGGAAAATGGCCACCAGCACAACGGCGAAGATCAGCAGGATCAACACATCGGCGTACACCCATCCCTCTCCTTCATCTGCCCGGCGCCCTCTTCCCTGACACAGCAAGTACAGCGCCCGCTCCCCATATGGCACGGCACTCGCTCAGCGGCAGGGATTTCCCCTCACGTTTCATCCCGTTAAGCCTAGCCAGCCCCCTTGTTTTTCATCGGACATATTTTAGGCACAGGGCTTGCAAGAGCCTGCGCAATGAATGGAGAGGTGTAAGGGCTGTAACGTGGAAAACACATCGTCATTGAACGGCTTCGGACATGGCATAGAGCAGTGGGTACAGCAGATGGAGCGGCTTGCGCCCTTGACCGGGCAGGACCGCTATCAGCAGATAGAGCAGTTGCTGGGGCAACGGGATCTTGACGCCCTGCTGGCAATCTTTGCCGAGCGGGTGGCAAACATTGTCCGGATCCACTCGCTCCAGTTCGACTGTGGCCAGCCCCATCCTCTCATCTCGCACCCGCCCCAGGCCAGGCTGACCCTGCATGCCTATCGCTTCGAGCTGCGGGGACGACACGAGCAGTTGCTCGGCCAGTTGCACTACGAGCTGGAGCACCCCCTGAGCGACGGCCAGAGGCGGTTGCTTGAGCAATATCATCAGCTGTTCAGTCTCCCCCTGCCCCTCTATCTGCGGCTGGATCGGCTGGAACAGCAGGTGCGGCTCGACCACCTGACCGGGCTTGGCAATCGCGCCTACTTCGATGAGGCCATCGGCCGGGCGGTGGAGCAACACAGCCGGGAACCCCACGGCCTGGTGTTGGTGCTGCTGGATCTCGACAGATTCAAGCAGGTCAATGACACCTGGGGCCACCCGGTGGGCGACCTGGTGCTAAGCCGCTTCGCCCAGTTGCTGCAGGGGTGCATTCGCGGGACGGATCAGGCGTTTCGCCTCGGCGGTGACGAGTTTGCCCTGCTGCTGCAGCCCGCGGACCCCGAGGCCTGGCGCCCGGTCTGGCTGCGGTTGCAACATGTGCTCCACAGCCACAAGGAGCTCAGCACCTTCTCTGTGGGGTGCAGCCTGGGAGCCGCCAGCTGGCAGTCGGGCATGGATGTGCAGCGCCTCTACGAGACGGCCGATACCCATCTCTACGCCCGCAAGAAAGCCGGGGGCTCCGGCCTGCCCGAATAGGGCATCACCCTTCACCTCCCGGCCCCCTGTCACTCTGCGATGTCAATTCGTATCCTGGGGGACGGGGGCCGCCACTCCCACGCCACCCCCTCTTCTGGCGCCAGAAATCCGTCGCAGACAAAGAGCCCGGCCACCAGTGCCACCTGTTCACCGTAGTAGAGGATGGGAATGCGCCCCCGCTGCCAGGAGGGCACCCCGTACTCTTGCAGCAGCTTCTTGAGCCGCCGGCTGCCCACCCGCCCCACCGGTTTCAGCATGACGCCGGGGGCGACCTGAAAACGCACCGAGAGCGGCTCGTCCCCCCTCGGTGTCCGCAACCCTTCGCCATCCGTTCTCCAGAGCCTGAACTGCCCGAGCCCGTCCGGCAGGGTGAGCGTCTCTTCCATCCCGATGGGCAGCACCTCCTCGCGGGGGGCGAGATCCGGCGCCACCAGGTACAGGCGCCCCTGATAGCGGCGGCACGCCAACCCTTGCAAGCTCAGCCTGGGGTTGGCGTCATCGCGCGCCAGCGCCACCTCCTGCCACAGCAGGCCCAGCAGCTCGCGGGAGGGCATCTCCCCCCCCTGGCGGCGGATCCAGTGGCGCAGCAGGTTGTTACGCCGCACGGGGGAGAGGGAGAGGAGTCCGTCAATGCGCAGCCCTTCTCCCTCCCCCACCGCCTGCCAGTCCGCCTCGGCCAGCTCGCCGATGAGCGCCTCCTGCTCGGCGCACAAGGCCATGGTGCGCGCCGTCGTCCGGGCCATGGCGGGCCAGCGGTCCTTGAGCAGGGGGATGATCTGCTGGCGCAGGAAGTTGCGGTCATAGCTCGGGTCCTCGTTGCTCTCATCCTCAACCCAGCCATAAGGAAGTGACTGCGCGGCTTGCGCCAGCTCGGCCCGGCTCATGTCGAGCAAGGGGCGCAACAGATGGCCTGCGGCAAAAGGCTGGCTCGCCACCATGCCCGCCAGCCCGCGCAGACCGGCCCCCCGCTTGAGCGCCAGCAGCAGGGTCTCCAGCTGATCGTCCTGATGGTGAGCGGTGAGCAGCCACTCCCCTTCCCCCAGGTGGGCGGCGAGTCGCTCATAACGCGCCGCCCGCGCCTGGGCCTCCAGGCTCTCCCCGTTGCCCCGACAGAGCTGCACCCGCTCCACGATGAGGGGCACCGCCAGTTGCCGGCACACCCCTTCGCAGTGAGCCACCCAGTCGTCGGCATGTGGGCTCAGGCCATGATGAACGTGCAGGGCGTTCAGGGCGAGGCCGTGGGCGCGGGCAAAACGGGCCGCCAGCACCAGCAAGACGGTGGAGTCGAGCCCGCCGCTGAAAGCCACCAGCAGACCGCGGGAACCTTCCGGCGCGGGCAGGGTCTGACAAAAACGAGAATAAATACGAGAAATCATAGGCTTCCCCAATACGACCAGGCCGATCTTAGCAGAGTCGGGCTTATCAAGCGCTAACCCGGCTGCTTAGAGTGAATCGCTCCCTGCGTGGGCAAGGAAGCCATATAACCCGAATTGGAATAAAACCATAATGAACAACAAGAAACACATCCTGGCCACCCTCGTCGGGCTGGCCCTGCTGGCCGGTTGCAGTCAGGCACCGAGCCAACCGGACAAACACTCCGGCCTTGCGCTGGCCAACATGGACACCAGCGTCAAGCCTGGTGACGACTTCTTCCGCTACGTGAACGGCCACTGGCTCGCCACGGCCAAGATCCCCGATGACAGGCCCGCCGACGGCGCCTTCTACCTGCTGCGGGACAAATCCCTGGCGGACGTGCGAGTGCTGGTGGAGGGGCTGGATGGCAAAGCCGCCACCGGCACCCCGGCCCAGCAGATCCACGACCTCTACCAGAGCTATCTGGATCAGGCCGCCCGCAACGCCAAGGGCACCACGCCCCTGCTGCCGATGCTGAGCGAGATAGAGCAGATCAGCACGCCGCAGGATCTCGCCCGCGCCTTCGCCCAGAGCGCCCGCACCGGTGGCGGCTCCCCCTTCGGTTTCTGGATTGACGCCGACGCCAAGGCCCCTGACAGCTATGCCGTCTACCTCTACCAGGCCGGCCTCGGCCTGCCGGATCGGGACTACTACCTCAAGCGCGACCCCAACAGCCAGGCGCTGCTGCACAAGTACGAGCAACACATCGCCGCCATGCTGGCCCGCTTCGGTGAGACGGATGCCCAGGGCAAGGCGAAACGCATCCTGGCCCTCGAGACCAGGCTCGCCCAGATCCAGTGGGACAACGTGGCCCTGCGAGACAGAGAGAAGAACTACAACAAGGGCCCGGTGAGCGAGCTGGGGCGCCTCGCCCCCGCCATCGACTGGGACGCCTACCTGGCCCAGGCCGGCCTTGCGGGGCAACAGAGCCTGGTCATCGGCCAGCCCACCTACCTCTCGGCCCTGAACGAGGTGATGCAGCAGACCCCGGTCGCTGACTGGCAGGCCTACCTCAAGTGGCAGCTCATCACCGATTACGCCCCCTACCTCGACAGCCAGACCGATGCCCAGAATTTTGCCTTCTTCGGCACCGCTCTTAGCGGCACGCCCAAGCAGCGCGCCCCCTGGGAGCGGGCCCTCGGGGTACTGGACAACAATCTTGGGGAGGCGGTGGGCAAGCTCTATGTCGAGCGCTACTTCCCGCCTGCGGCCAAGGCCCGTATGGAGCAGCTGGTGGAGAACCTGCGCACCGCCTACGGCCAGAGCATCCAGGAGCTGGACTGGATGTCCCCGGCCACCAAGACCCAGGCCCTCGAGAAGCTCGCCAAGTTCAGACCCAAGATAGGCTACCCGGACAAGTGGAAGGACTACAGCGCCATCACCATTCGCCCCGACGATCTGGTGGGCAACCTGCAGCGGGCCCGCGCCTTCGAATACGCTGACAACCTGGCGCGCCTCGGCAAGCCGGTCGATCGGGACGAGTGGCACATGTCGCCCCAGACGGTGAACGCCTACTACAACCCGAGCAACAACGAGATCGTCTTCCCGGCCGCCATTTTGCAGCCCCCCTTCTTCGACATGACGGCGGACGATGCGGTCAACTACGGCGCCATCGGCGGGGTGATCGGCCACGAGATGGGCCACGGTTTTGATGATCAGGGGGCCAAATCCGACGGTGACGGCGTGATGCGCGACTGGTGGACGCCGGCGGATCTCAAGGAGTTTCGCTTTCGCACCAGCCGGCTGGTGGCCCAGTACAACCGCTTCGAGCCCATCAAGGGCCAGTACGTCAACGGCCAGTTCACCCTGGGGGAGAACATCGGCGATCTCGGCGGCCTCACCATCGCCCACAAGGCCTACCTGCTCTCCCTGGATGGCAAGGAGGCCCCGGTGCTGGACGGTTTTACCGGCGAGCAGCGCTTCTTCCTCGGCTGGGCCCAGGTGTGGAAGGGCATGTATCGCCCCGAGCTGATGCAGATGCTGCTCGCCTCGGATCCCCACTCGCCGCCGGAATACCGGGTCAACGGCGTGGTACCGAACATCCCCGCCTTCTACGAGGCGTTCAAGATCCAGCCCGGCGACAAGCTCTATCTGGACCCGGCCAAACGGGTCAAGATATGGTGATGACAACCCGGGCAGGGGGCGGCCGACCAGCGGCCCCCTGCCCGCTTCCGACGTGGCAGGGAAGCGTCCCCTGCCCGTCACAGACACATAAGCAGCAACAAGGGTCCTCTCCATGAAAGCCTTATTCCTTACTCTCGGCCTGCTCACCCTGCCCCTCGCCAGCCAGGCGGCGGATGGCTTCTTCAAGCAGCTGACGCTCCCCTCCGGCCAGGTGGTGACCGTCAGCGAAGGGCGCGGCGAGCCCGCCTCCACCGGCAGCTACGACGTGCGCCTCTACTCCGGTGCCAACCCCCAGTTTCCGCTGGATCAGTTCATCGACGGCAAGGTGCTGCCGCGCGATGGCAGCATCAAGGAGATCAAGTTGCTGGATCTCAACGGCGACAAGCAGCCTGAAGTCATCGTCGTGGTGGAGAGCGCCGGCAGCGGCAGCTACCTGAGCGCCGACGCCCTCACCATCAATCCCCAGGAGGGGCTGGAGAGCTTCAACCACGTGGAGGGACTGGCCCCCAGTGACGATGTGATTGAGGCCCTCAAGACCCCCCGCGACTGACCCCCCACGCCCCGTATCACGGGGCGTTTTTTACCCCGCACCTCCCGATGCGGTGCCCACGGCCCCCCACAGGGCGGATGGACGACTGTTTTTTTCTGTGCCTATAATCGCCGCACCCTGCCATAACGAAACACAAGGAGGTAAAAAATGGTTATCCAAGCGTGTCCGATGTTCTCGGCTCGCCTGTTCGGCACATTCAAGTGCTCTTGCCTGCATACCATCGCGCTGCGATAGCGGGTTCGAGCAAAGCCGACTCCCTTCCATACCGAGACCTTTCTCGACTCTACCGTTGTCGCCAGCGCTCCTGATGACAGGGATTTCCTATCCCGCGATTTAAGAGAGCAAGAGCATGACAACCCTGATGAGTACCCATTCCCTGCAGATGAGTGCGGGGCACCTTCCCTTATTTGATCACCTCGAACTCGGCATTCGCGCAGGCGACCGACTCGGCCTGATTGGCGCCAACGGCTGCGGCAAGAGCACATTGCTCGCGCTGCTGGCGGGCGAGCGCACGCCCCAGGCCGGCCGGGTCGTGCAGGCCGCCGCCTGCCGCTGCGAGTTCGTGGCCCAGCAACTGCCCGCCGGGCTTTCCACCCTCAGCACCCGCGCCGTGCTGCTGGATGCGCTCGGCAACGACCCCGCCGCCGAATGGCAGGTGGACAAGCTGCTGGCCGAACTGCAGCTGGAGGCCCAGGCCACATTGCAGGTCAGTGCACTGAGCGGTGGCCAGCACAGCCGGCTGCAGATAGGCCGCGCCCTGCTGCGCCAACCCAACCTGCTGCTGCTCGATGAGCCCAGCAACCACCTGGACTTGCCCGCCCTGCTCTGGCTCGAGCAGTTTCTGCTGGGCTGGCGCGGCGCCTTCGTGCTGGTCTCCCACGACGCTCGCCTGCTGGACCGCGTCACGGATCAGACCCTGATCCTGCGAGATGGCCAGTTGCACCGCTTCGCCCTGCCCTGCAGCCAGGCCAGGGCGGCGCTGGCTGCCGAGGATGAGCAGGCCCGCCTGCGCCGGGCGGATGAGCAAAAGGAGATAGACCGCCTGAGCGCCAGCAGCAAGCGCCTCGCCATCTGGGGGCGGGAGCATGACAACGAGAAGCTGGTGCGCCAGGCCAAGTCCATGGAAAAGCGCATCGCCCGCCTGCAGGAGGAGCAGAGCCAGGTGGCGGCGCTGGCCCCCTGGCGGCTCGAGCTGCGCGGAGTGAGCCTGCCTGCCGACACCCTGCTGCGACTGGAGGCCCTCGACGTATCGCCGGCACCGGCACTGCCGCCGCTGCTGCGTGCCGAGGGGCTCTGGCTGCGAGCGGGGGACAGGGTTGCCCTACTCGGTGCCAACGGCACCGGCAAGTCCTCCCTGCTGCGCCAGTGCTGGCGCGAACTGACCATGCAGAGTCCGCAGGCGGGCTGGTACTGCCACCCCGGCGCCAGCATCGCCTATTACGATCAGTCCCTGCAGCAGCTGGCTGACGACGCCACCCTGAGCGACGCGCTGTACCCCCTGGCCCCTCTGCCTGAGGTGACGCGGCGACAGGCGCTGATCCGGGCGGGCTTCCCCTATGCCCGCCACGGCCAGCAGGTGCACACCCTGAGCGGGGGCGAGCGGGCACGGTTGCTGTTCCTCGCCCTGTCCCTCGGCAGCCACCACATGCTCTGGCTCGACGAACCCACCAATCACCTGGATCTGGCGGGCAAGGAGGAGCTGGCCGACGCCATTGCGGCCTTCCCCGGGGGCGTGCTGCTGGTCTCCCACGACCGGGAGCTGATCGAGCGCAGTTGCAACCGCTTCTGGCTGATACAGGACGGGCGCATCCAGGAGGCCCACAGTGCCGAGCGGGCCTATGCCGAGCTGCTGGGCGATGCCCCCTTGCCGCAGGCGGGCAGCCCGGCTCGATCAGGTGACCCGCAGACCGCGGCCGCCACGGGGGATGACGAAGAGGCGCTGCTGGCGCGCTGGTATGAGCTCGATGCCCTGCTCGCCGCCGATCTGGCCCGCAAGCCCAGGCACCAGACCCCGCGCCTGCAGCAGCAGTGGCGTGACGAGCTGGCGCGCCTTGCCGAGCGGCTCGGGTTTGCCTGACGCCAGCCCGGCTCATCCATCTCTTATGACGCAACACACGCGGCCAGCCACGGCTGGCCGCAAGGAGTCATCATGACATCAGCACCACCCCACATCAGGCTGGATCCCGTCACCGACACCGACCTGCCTCACATCTATCGCGGCCTCTCCGATCCCCGGGTCGTCGCCTACTACGGCGTCAGCTACGACAGCCTGGCGGCATGCCGGGCACAGATGGATTGGTATGCCGAGCTGACCCGTACCGGCCGTGGCGCCTGGCACCTCATTCGCGACCGGCACACGGGCGAGCCGCTGGGGGCCATCGGCTACAACGATGCCGACCCGACTCACCGGTGTGCCGAGCTGGGCTACTGGCTCTATCCCGAACACTGGGGCAAGGGGGTGATGAGCGCGGCGCTGCAACTCTGGCTCCCGCTCACTTACCGCACCACCGACCTGCACCGGCTGCTGGCGGTGGTGGAGGAGCCCAACCTCCCCTCCGCCCGCCTGCTGGAGCGGGCCGGTTTTCACTACGAGGGCACGGCGCGTGAGTGCGAGCGCAAGGGGGATGGCTTCATCTCCCTGCGCCACTACGCCATCTTGCGCAGCGACCTGCCCGCCAGCCTGTGACCCGCAACAACAAGCCCCGCACTGCGGGGCTTTTTTTCGGGAGTTACTTGATGGCGCAGACACCCTCATCGGACGCCGAGCGGCGGCGTCTGCGCCGCCACAGGGAGAAGCCGCCATACCCCAAGCTCAGCACGACGGCATAGAGCACCTGGGTAGCGAGGGCCAGCAGCACCAGGGTGCAGAGCAGCACGCTGAGGCCCGCCAGCCCCTTGCCGGTCCCCGACAACAAGCGCCAGCCGGCCGCCATGCAGAGCAGATAGACCAGCACGAAGTTGCCGTTGGCGTAGCGGATCAGCGCATCGAGGGGCAGACGCAGCCAGAGGATCAGGGTGATGGAGACGAAACAGATGGCGAGCACCCAGGCAAGGGCATGCAGGGGAGCGCCCCGGGCCGAGAGGCGAGAGAGGGAGACCGGCAGTTTGCCCTCCCGCGCCATGCTCCAGATAAGGCGCGCAAAACCTTGCAGGTAGATGTTGATGCTGGCGAAGCAGGAGAGATAGCCCAGCACCGCCACCAGCCACTTGGCGGTGGGGCCGAACAACAGGGAGAGCAGGGCCGGAATGGCGGTGGCATTGGTCGCCTCGTCCCCGTAGAGGTCATATTTGAGCACCACCAGCGAGTGCACCCAGTAGATGAGCCCCGCCAGCAGCACGCCCCCCAGCAGGGCAAGGGGGTAGTCCCGCTCTGGCCGCTTGAACTCCTCCCCCATGTGGGCGAAGGCCTCGAGCCCCACGAAACACCAGAACATCACCGCCAGCGCCGAGCCCATGGCGGGCCATTCGCTCGCCGTTGGCAGAGGCTGGGCGGCATCGCGCCAGCTGAGATCCCCCTTGACCCAGATAAGCAGGGTGAGCCCCAGAATGGCCAGGGCGATCAGCAGTTGCAGGTTGCCGGAGGAGCGCGCTCCCCGCAGCCCCAGCAGAAAGACCCCGAGCAGGGTGAGCAGCTGGATGCCCCAGAGGGTCCACTCCCCCATGTCGAACAGGGCGTGCCAGAAACCGGCGGCGATGGTGAGGGCGGCAGGCAGGCCCACCGGCAGCACCGCCAGAAACAGGAAAGCGGAGAAGCGCTCGGCGCCGTTGCCAAAGGCGAGGCCAATCAGATGGGGCGCGCCACCCGCGTGGGGATAACGCCGCCCGAGGCGGGCGAAGGTAAAGGCGATGGGCAGCACCAGGGCAATCAGCAGCAACCAGGCCCACAGCGACGCCCCTCCCGCCAGCGAGGCGGCGGTGGCCGGTACCACGAAGATCCCGGTACCGAGCAGGGAGGTGGCGAGCAGCCCCATCCCCTGCCAGAGCCCGAGATCCTTTTTCAACCCAGACATATCCTGTTGTCCCGTCTAGAAAAACATCCCGCCATGTTAGGCCGCCACCACCGCTTTGTTAAGCATTTGTGCCCATAAAAAAAGGTTCTTCGCGGGATCTTGGGGAAGTGGAAGTTGACAGACAGGGTGCTGGTAAACTGGCTGTCTCCAAACACACCACCACCATCACCCTGCTGTCGCCGTGCATCATATTGATATTGCCTCCTTCTGGCCAGG